>NZ_JAHIDY010000021.1:0-107411 GCF_018732265.1 Pseudomonas sp. TAE6080 | reverse complement strand
TCATGCTGCTGAGGCTGCTAGCTGAAACTGTCCAACTTTTCGGGGGCAGTCCACGAATGTGGGAGCTGGCTTGCCTGCGATAGCGGTGGATCAGCGACCAAAAGGCTGGCTGACCTGACGCTATCGCAGGCAAGCCAGCTCCCACAGTTGATCTGTGTTGTCGGCTGGATTTGCTCCAGAACTAGTTGCGCTGCAACAACCCCGGCAACTGCGCTACCAGCTTCTGGTTATTCAAAGGCGCACGGATAAACCCACGCTGGGTGCCGTCCGGACCGATCAGCGCCAGGTTGCCGCTATGGTCGACCGTATAGTTCGGCTTGCTGGTATCGGCCGGAATGAACGGAATGCTCACCGCATTCGACACCTTCTGCACATCCTCCACATTCGCGCCGGTCAGGCCTGCAAATTGCGGATCGAAGTAGCCCAGGTATTGCTTGAGCTGCGTCGGGGTATCGCGATGCGGATCAACGCTGACCAGGATCACCTGCAGCTTATCCACCACGTCCTTGGGCAGCTCGCTCTTGATCTGGCGCAGCTGGGCGAGGGTGGTCGGGCAGATGTCCGGGCAGAAGGTATAACCGAAGAACAGCACACTCCACTTGCCCTTCAACTCATTGACCAGCACTGGCTGGCCGTCCTGGTTGGTCATGGTCACGGGCGGCAGTTGGCGGCTTTGCGGCAACAGGATAATGCCTGCGTCGACCAGCGCCGTCGGGTCGCCCTGGCCCTTGCCGGACAGTACTTTGTTGACGGTCAGGCCCATGATCAACGCCACCAGGGCCACCAGGATAAAGACAGTTTTTTGAGTTCGAGTCATAGGTTCAACAATAAGTAGTGGTCTACGAGCAGGGCGATAAATAGCAGGAACAGGTACCAGATAGAGTACTTGAAGGTATTGATCGCCGCGTGCGGCCGACTGCCACGGTACAGCACCCAGGCCCATTGCAGAAAGCGCGCGCCCAGAACCAGTGCACAACCGAGGTACAACAGCCCGCTCATATGGATCACATAGGGCATCAGGCTCACTGCCAGCAACGCGCAGGTGTAGAGCAGGATATGCACTTTGGTGTAGTGCTCGCCGTGGGTCACCGGCAGCATCGGGATATCGGCCTTGGCGTATTCCTCCTTGCGATGAATGGCCAGGGCCCAGAAGTGCGGCGGGGTCCAGGCGAAGATGATCAATACCAGCAACAGTGGCTCGGCGCTGACATGGCCGGTGACCGCCACCCACCCGAGCAAAGGCGGCGCGGCGCCAGCCAGGCCGCCGATCACGATGTTCTGCGGCGTCGCGCGCTTGAGAAAGCCGGTATAGATCACCGCGTAGCCCAGCAACGAAGCCAGCGTCAGCCAGGCCGCCAATGGGTTGGTAAACGCCAGCAGCAACGCCAGCCCGGCCACGGCCAGCGCCAGGGCAAAGGTCAGCGCGGCGGCCGGCGAAACCCGCCCCTCAGCCAGGGGCCGCTTATGGGTGCGCGCCATGACCGCGTCAATCCGTCGATCCACCACATGGTTGACCGCCGCCGCGCCACCGGCACACAGGGCAATCCCCAGGTTGCCGAAGACCAGCACCGTCCACGGCACACCGGCGCGGGTGGCGAGAAACATGCCCACCAGCGAGGTGATGAGCATCAGCACCACCACCTTGGGCTTGGTCAGCTCCAAATAGTCACGCCAGATCGCCTGGCTGTGACGCTCGCCAATCAAGGTCGCCATGGCATCTCTCCTTTAAGGGTGATCAGGCCCGAAACGTGTTTACGCGGGCTGAAGCGCCAACCGAACGGCACTTGATGGCGGACCCGGACCAGGCTGGTACGGGCGTGGTAATTGACCAAAACCAGGGTTAGCAACAACGCAGCACCGCCGGCGTTATGGGCGACTGCCACCGGCAGCGGCAAATGAAAGTACACATTGCTCAGGCCCAGGCCGATCTGTACCGCGAGCGCCACCAGCAGCAACCCGGCAAGGCGCGTCATGCCCACCGCCTTGAGCTGCCAGGCCAGCCCCAGCAGCACCACGGTGACCGCCAGCGCGCCCATGCGATGGGTCAGGTGAATCGCCGTGCGCGCGTCGCTGTCCAGTTGCCCGCCCAGATAATTGGGGCCGATATGCTGGGTCAGGTGAAAGCCATTGGCAAAGTCCGCCGCCGGCCACCACTCCCCATGACAGGTCGGCAAGTCGATACAGGCCACCGCCGCATAGTTGGAGCTGACCCAACCACCCAGGGCCACCTGCCCGATCACCAACACCAGGCCAGCCGTGGCCCAGTACTGCAAGCGCCTGGGTACGATCAGCGCCGGCAACACCCCGGACAAACGCAGGGTCAGCAAAAACAGCAGGCTCAACGTCGCAAACCCACCCAGCAAATGCCCGGTGACCACCTGCGGCCAGAGCTTGAGCGTCACCGTCCACATGCCAAAGGCCGCCTGAGCGAAGACCACCGCCAGCAGGAACAGCGGCAGCTTCAAGGGCTGCCCCGGATGCCGGCGATGGGTCCAGGCGCGGGTGGCCAGCAACGCGATCAGCAGCCCCAGGGTGCCCGCCGCATAGCGGTGGATCATCTCGTTCCAGCCTTTGTCGGCCTCCACCGGCGTGTCCGGGAAATGCAACTCGGCATGAGCCAACTGGGCCTCGCTTTTAGGCACGCTGATAAAGCCGTAGCAGCCCGGCCAATCCGGACAACCGAGGCCGGCATGGGTCAGGCGGGTGTAGGCGCCAAGCAGCACGACAATCAGCGCCAGCAACGTGGCAAACAACGCGAGGCGAAATCCAGGTTTGGCCATGACGATGCCCTTATCCGATATTCGACAGTTTCAGCAGGTGGCGCAGGTCGTTGAGCAAGTCCTTGCCCTTGACCCGCGCGTCGTAGCGCAGCACCAGGTTGCCGTGGGGGTCGACGATCCACAGCTGGGCATCGCCGGGCGCGGCAGCGTTTTGCTTGAAGGTCGGCAGGTCCAGGGGGAAACGCTGTAATTGCGGGTATTCGGCTTTCAGCTTGGTCTCGTATTCGGCACTGAGAGGCTGCGCACTGGCCAGGGCATGGCTGGCGCGGGACGCATCACGGCCCAGGCCGATCTGCAGTTGGCGCGCGAGGTAGACCAATTGCTGGCAATCGGCGGCGCAGGCCGCAGGCGCCGTCACCAACAGCTGCCAGCGGTCCTCGTCAGCCTGCACACCGATATCGGCACGGGTCTGGCCATTGCCGATCATCTCGCCGTGATCACTGCGATTGTCCGGCACCCAGAACTGCCACTTGTACATCAGGGTCGCCAGCACCATCGGGCCGATCACCATCATCAGGATCAGGATCAATTGCCAGCGCCCCTTGCGCCGGTTGGGCGCTGCTGGCGTATCAGACATGTTGAGTGGATTCATGGCCGCTCCCATGGTGCTTCTCCCTTGCGTTGTGCCATCCGAGGTAGAGGTAAAGGCCCAGCAGCGCCAGCGCCATGGCGAACCACTGCACGGCATACCCCAGGTGTTTTTCCGGCCCCATGGCCACTACCGGCCACTGGGTTTCATAGGTCGCGGGGCCGGCTTCGGCCCGCAGTTCAAAGGCAAACCCACCACGGTCCAACTCAGCCCAAAGCGCCTGTGGATGCAGCGCCGTCAACAAGCGCGGCCATTGCGCGGCTGCCGGGTCAGCATGCAACTGGAACGTCTCGCCCGGCGCGACATACACCCAGGCGTTGATGTTCAAAGGCTGGTCGGGCGTGGTGAAGGCCGGCGGCGTGCGTCGATCCGGCCACGCCAGCCAGCCGCGATTGAGCAACAGCCACTGGCCGCTGGCCTGGTCATGAAAGGGTTGCAGCAACTCGACACCGGCCTTGCCGTCACGCATGCGGTTATCCAGCAATACGCTGTGCCTGGCGTCGAACTGCCCGCGCAACTGCACCCGGCGAAAGGCCGGATCAGCCACCGCATCCAACTGCTCAGCACTGATAGGCACCGCCGCCCGGCGCTCGGCGTAACTCTGGAGCAGCGCCTGTTTTTCCTGGCCACGGGACAGTTGCCAGAAACCCAGGAACACCATCAACGGCAGCAGCACGAGCACCACCAGCGTCGGCGCAATCCCGGGGCGAAAGCGTTTCATGGCGTTGCCGCGAAGGTGAGTGCTGCGCTGGCTATACTGAATCTCATTGCCCGCCCCTCAAAAAAAGAGCCCTGGAGCCTGACCATGCTCAAAGCCGCTATTGCCCTGATGCTGATCGCTACCGTTGTGAGCCTGTTCAGTGGCTTGTTCTTTCTGGTCAAGGACGAAGGCCACTCCAATCGCCTTGTCACTGCCTTGACCGTGCGCGTGGTGCTGGCCGTGATAACCCTGGTGCTGATCACCTGGGGGTTCTTCAGCGGCCAGTTGGTGTCCCACGCGCCCTGGTAAACCCGCTACAGCACGTAGACGAAGAAAAACAAACCGATCCACACCACATCCACAAAGTGCCAATACCAACTGGCCGCCTCAAAGCCGAACTGATGCTCGGCATTGAAGTGCCCCTTGAGGATGCGCATCAGCATCACGAACAAAATGATCGTGCCGATGGTCACGTGGGCGCCGTGGAACCCGGTCAACATGAAGAAGGTCGCGCCATACACCCCGGAGCCCAGGGTCAGGCCGAGCTCTTTATAGGCGTGGATATATTCCTCGGCCTGGAACCCGAGGAACGCCACCCCCAGCAGCACGGTGAGCGCCAACCAGATTTTCAGCGCGCCGCGATGCCCCTTGCGCAGGGCGTGGTGGGCGATGGTGATGGTCACGCTGGAACTCACCAGCAAGATGGTGTTGACCAGCGGCAAGCCCCACGGGCTGATAGTGCCTTCAGGCGCCGGAAACAGCTTGGGGTCCGGGTTGTTGAGCAACGGCCAGGCGAACTCGAAATTCGGCCACAGCATGTGCGCGATGCCCTTGGAGCCTTCACCGGCCAACCATGGCGCCGACAGATGCCGCACATAGAACAGCGCGCCAAAGAACGCGATAAAGAACATCACCTCGGAAAAGATGAACCAGGTCATGCCCCAGCGGAACGAGCGGTCCATCTGCGCGCTGTAGAGGCCGGCGCGGCTTTCCTTGATCACTGCGCCAAACCAGCCAAACATCATGTAGGCCAGCAACAAGCTGCCGACGAAAAAGATCAGCGGCCCGTGGGATTCCGGGCGTGCAGCCTTGAGGTCGTTGAACCACAACCCCAGGCCATACACGGTGATCAGCAGCCCAAACGTGGCAATTATTGGCCACTTGCTTTGCGCCGGTACGTAGTACGTATCATGAGTCGACATGTATCCGTTCTCCTAATCGAGCCCGCAGGCGCGCCTAGCCGCCGGTATGGACAGCCACGGGCGGTTGGCGCGCAGTGATATCGAACAGCGTGTACGCCAGGGTCAAATGCTTCACATCCTTGGGCATGTCGCGATCGACAATGAAGCGCACCGGCATCTCGATGCGCTCCCCCGGCTGCAGCACTTGCTGGGTGAAGCAAAAACACTCGGTCTTGTGGAAGTACATCGCCGCTTCGGCCGGGGAAATACTCGGGATCGCCTGGGCCGTCATCGGCTTGTCGCTGGGATTGAAGGCCACGAACACCATCTCGTTGACCGCGCCAGGATTGACCACGATTTCGTCGGCCTTGGAGTGGAATTCCCAGACCATATCGATGGCATTGGTCGACAGGAACTGCACCCGCACCTGGCGCGACGGATCGACCACTTGCGAGCCTTCGTACTGCCCGGCGGTCTTGCCGTTGATGCCGAAGGCCTTGCACATCACGTCGTAGATCGGCACCAGGGCAAAGCCGAAGGCGAACATCGCCAGCACCAGGATCAGCAGGCGTGTGACCAGGCGGTTGAGGGGCACGGAATCAGCCATGGCGCCCACCCCCGCGTGACGGTTCTGTAGGAGCGAGCTTGCTCGCGAAAAACCACAGCGCGCCGCGTTTATCCAGGCAACCCGCGTTATCGTTCACGCCCTTCGCGAGCAATCTCGCTCCTACAGACCCGCTGTTCATTTGACCTCCGGCGGCGTGGTGAAGGTGTGGTACGGCGCCGGCGAAGGAATGCTCCACTCCAGCCCTTCGGCACCCTCCCACGGCTTGGCCGGCGCGGGCTTGCCGCCACGGATGCACTTGATCACGATAAACAGGAAGAAAATCTGCGTGGCGCCGAACATGAAGGCGCCAATCGACGACACCATATTGAAGTCGGCGAACTGCAGGTTGTAGTCCGGCACCCGGCGCGGCATGCCGGCCAGCCCGACGAAGTGCATCGGGAAGAACGCCATGTTCATCCCCACGAACGACAGCCAGAAATGCAACTTGCCCAGGGTTTCGTCGTACATGTGGCCGGTCCATTTTGGCAGCCAGTAGTAGGCCGAGGCGAAGATCCCGAAGATCGCCCCAGGCACCAGTACGTAATGGAAGTGCGCCACCACAAAGTAGGTGTCGTGATACTGGAAATCCGCCGGGGCGATGGCCAGCATCAGCCCGGAAAAGCCGCCGATCGTGAACAGGATCACGAAGGCCACGGCAAACAGCATGGGCGTCTCGAAGGTCAGCGAACCTTGCCACATGGTGCTGACCCAGTTGAACACCTTGACCCCGGTGGGCACGGCGATCAGCAACGTGGCGTACATGAAGAACAACTCGCCCACCAGCGGAATGCCCACCACGAACATGTGGTGCGCCCACACGATAAACGACAGGAACGCGATGCTTGCGGTGGCGTAGACCATCGAGGTGTAGCCAAACAGCGGCTTGCGCGAGAAGGTCGGGATGATCGAGCTGACGGCACCGAAGGCCGGCAGGATCATGATGTACACCTCGGGGTGGCCGAAGAACCAGAACACATGCTGGAACAACACCGGGTCACCACCACCGGCAGCGCTGAAGAAGCTGGTGCCGAAGTGGATATCCATCAGCATCATGGTCACGCAGCCGGCCAGTACCGGCATCACCGCGATCAGCAGGAACGCGGTGATCAGCCAGGTCCAGACAAACAGCGGCATCTTCATCAGGGTCATGCCTGGGGCACGCAGGTTGAGGATGGTAGCGACCACGTTGATCGCGCCCATGATCGAGCTGATCCCCATCAGGTGGATGGCGAAGATAAAGAACGTCACGCTTTCCGGGGCATAGGTGGTGGAGAGCGGGGCGTAGAAGGTCCAGCCGAAATTCGGCCCGCCGCCCGGGGAAAACAGGGTTGAGACCAGCAGCAGGAACGCCGCCGGCAGCAGCCAGAAGCTGAAGTTGTTCATGCGCGGCAAAGCCATGTCCGGCGCGCCGATCATCAGCGGGATCATCCAGTTGGCCAGGCCGACAAACGCTGGCATCACCGCGCCAAATACCATGATCAAGCCGTGCATGGTGGTCATCTGGTTGAAGAATGCCGGCTCGACGATCTGCAAGCCTGGCTGGAACAACTCGGCCCGGATCACCATGGCGAACGAGCCGCCGAGCAGGAACATGGCGAAGCTGAACCACAGGTACATGGTTCCGATATCTTTGTGGTTGGTGGTCAGCACCCAGCGCATCAAACCCTTGGCGGGGCCGTGGGCGTGGTCAGCGGCATGACCGTGGTCGTCGATCACAGTGCTCATGGCCGTTCTCCTGCAAGCGGATGGGCGGGGCGGTTCAGGGCATACGCAATGAAGAGGTTCATTTGCTTTCCGCCTGTTTGATGGCCAGCACGTCTTTCGGCGTGACCATGTCGCCTTTGTTGTTGCCCCAGGCGTTGCGCTCGTAGGTCACGACCGCCGCAATGTCGACTTCCGACAGCTGCTTGCCGAAGGCCGCCATCGCGGTACCGGGCTTGCCGTGGTAGACGATGCTCAGGTGATCTGCCGCAGGTCCGGTGGCGATTTTCGAGCCCTTGAGCGCCGGGAACATCGGCGGCAGGCCCTGGCCTTCGGCCTGGTGACAGGCCACGCAGGTGGTGTGGTAGACCTTGTCGCCACGGGCCACCAGCTCTTCAAGTGTCCACTCTTTGGAGGTCAGCTCCTTGAGCTTGGCGGCTTCTTCCTTGCGCTCGCCGAGCCAGGTTTCGTAGTCGGCCTTGGACTTGACCTCGACCACGATGGGCATGAACCCGTGGTCCTTGCCGCACAGTTCTGCGCACTGGCCACGGTAGATGCCGGGCTTCTCGACCCGGGTCCAGGCCTCGTTGACGAAGCCGGGGATGGCATCGCGCTTGACCGCAAACGCTGGCACCCACCAGGAATGGATCACGTCGGCCGCGGTCACCAAAAAGCGCACCTTGGCGCCCACCGGCAGCACCAGCGGCTGGTCGACTTCCAGCAGGTAGTGTTCGCCCTTGGTGGCCTTGTTCTGGATCTGCTCGGCGGGGGTGGCCAGGTTGCTGAAGAACTCGACGTCCTGGCCCAGGTATTTGTAGTGCCACTTCCACTGATAGCCGGTGACCTGGATATCGATATCCGACTCACTGCTGTCGTAGATGTTGATCAGGGTCTTGGTCGCCGGAATGGCCATGGCGACGAGGATCAGCAGGGGCACGACGGTCCAGAGAATCTCGACCGTGGTACTTTCGTGGAACTTGGCCGCCACCTGGCCCGTAGAGCGTCGATGCATAATCATCGACCAGAACATGGCGCCAAACACGATGATGCCGATCACCACACAGATCCAGAAAATGGTCATGTGCAGGTCGAACACGGCGTGACTGACTTCAGTGGCCCCTGGTGCCATATTCACCGTCCAGGCGGCCTGCGCCTGGCTGAATACTGACCACAAGAGTAAGCCCATCCAAACATGTGGATGTCGCGTCATTGCGGGTTCCCCTTATCGTTCTTGTTATCCCGCCGGTTTGCACCTGCGGCCAAGGGGGCGGCTTCCAAACTGCTTACATCCGCCAAGCCTTGCCTGCCTAATGCAGTCGGGCGTCATCAGCTAATTACGTACAAACCCGAGTATAGACAGCGACTGCGACCCCGCAATGTGTGGGGGCAAATCAGTAAAAAGAGACGAACGGTGCTGGCCGGCCAGCATATTCAGGGCCTATCCGACGAACGATGGCATTTCGATATAACAGCGGCGCATAACCATGAAATAATTATGACAAATGCGTCTTAGGGGCTCGTATAAACGAGCTACCTTATGCAATCCCCTTTCCTACGCCCGTATTCCTGGAGCTTTCATGAACACCGCCGCATTGCGCGAGCAGATTTCCCGTGCCCATCAACATGAAGCCTCCACCGGCCAATTGGCTAAACAACTGGACGCTCAGTTACCCCACCTGCATTCGGCCATTTCCCTGGCCGAGGGTGATCGTAATGCCGTGATGACGCGTTTCGTCACCGCCTACATCGATCAGGTCCCGGACTTGCTGGATGCCGCCAACGACGTGGCCCGGGAAGCCGGGATTGAAAGCCAGATCAAGCCGGTGCTGAAAATCGCCGAGCATTTCTTTCTCCAGCCGCCCGCCATCCTGGCGGCTCATGAAGGCCTGAATGGCCTGCTGGACGAGGCCTACCTGGCCCACCGCCTGGTAGAAGAAGTAAACGATCTGTATATCAAGCACTTCGGCCAGCCGTTGATTCCTGCGGACACCACCGTGGCCAACGTGATTGCCCACCAACTGATCGGTGAAGATTTCGCCAATCAGCTGGACGAGGCCGTGCACCTGGCGGTGGATGAAATGCTCAATGAAGAGAGCTTCGCCCTGGAGTCCGTCGAAGCCTATCGCGAGCAACTCAAAAGCCCGGCAACAGAAGCCGCGTGGAAGCGCTGGCCGTGCCTGTCACGCCAGTTGGGCGTGGAGTTGGAACTGGATCAGCCGGCCTGAGTTTTCCTGCCTGACATAGAACAAATGTGGGAGGGGTTTGTGTGGGAGCCGGGCTTGCCCGCGATGCAGGCACCGGGGTGCATCAGTTACACCGCGGTGATGCTATCGCGGGCAAGCCCGGCTCCCACACAAGCCCCTCCCACTTTTTTATGCGGTTTCGTCAGCCAACTGCGGGGCAGAGCCGATCCGGGTCGTGGTGCGTATCCGCCCTTCCAACCGACGCTTCAACCCGCGCGCCTCGATCACCAACTTCGAGCCCTTGGCCGCATTGGCCCGCCCCCATTCCTCCAGCAACTCCAGGCACGAATGGTCCACATAGCTCAGGTTATTGAGCGGCACATGCACGGTGCTTCCCGCCGGCACTGTCGCCAGTACCTGGGTCAATGCGGGCACCTTGAGAAAGGTCGCCGCGCCTATCAACCGCAACTCCATTTCACCGTCCTGGGGCAAGTCGATCAGGCTGATTTTCAAGCGCGAAGCCTTCCACGCCAGTTTCACCAGGGTCAAGCCGAAGCCCACCAGCACACCCGTCAGCAAGTCGGTGAAGATGATCGCCAGGGCCGTGGCAGCGTAGGTGAACATCGGCATCCGACCATAGCGCGCCAGCCCACGGAAAGCCTTGAAATCCACCAGCTTGATCCCCGTGTACACCAGCACACCCGCCAGGCTCGCCACCGGAATGCTTTGCAGCACGCTTGACAGCAGCAGCACGAAGGCCAGCAGCCAGAGGCCGTGGAACATCGCCGACAGACGCGTGGTAGCGCCCGCCTGGACGTTGGCCGAACTGCGCACGATCACCCCGGTCATGGGCAGTGCGCCCACCAGCCCGCAGAGCATGTTGCCTACACCCTGGGCAGACAATTCCTTGTCGAAGTCCGAACGCTGGCCGTTGTGCATCCGATCCACAGCCGCCGCCGAGAGCAAGGTTTCGGCACTGGCAATAAAGGCCACCGCGAAAGCCGCGATCAACAGGTTGGGGTCGGCCAGGTTCAGCAGGTCGCTGGGGCGGAGCCAGTCGATGGCATCGGCGAGGTTTTCCGGCACTTCCACGCGCTTGACCTGCAAGGCCAGCAGCAGGCTGGCTGCCGTCGCCAGGCCGACACCCAGCAACGCACCCGGGACAAAGCGCAGTGTTTGCGGACGAAATTTATCCCATAACCACATCACCAGAATCGTCGACAACCCCAGCAGACCGGCTTGCCAACCGAGGCTGGGAATAGCCTGGGCCACTGCAGCGGGGAAGCCGGCAAGGTTATCCAGCCCAGACGGCTTGGGCGCGCCATCGAGCATCACATGCACTTGCGACAGGACAATCAGCACCCCGATCCCCGCCAGCATGCCGTAGACCACCGCCGGCGCCGTCACCCGGAACCAGCAGCCCAGGCGCAGGCGCCCGGCCACCAGTTGCAGGAAGCCCGCCAGCAGCAGGATCGGCCCGAGCATGAGCATGCCGTGTTGGCGCACCAGTTCGAACACCAGCACCGCCAGGCCGGCCGCCGGGCCGCTGACTTGCAGGGGTGAACCGGCCAGCCAGCCCACCACCAGGCCACCGATGATCCCGGTGATCAGGCCCTTGGCCGGTGGCATGCCCGATGCGATGGCGATCCCCATGCACAAGGGCAAGGCCACCAGAAACACCACCACCGAAGCCAACAGCTCCCGTGGCAGCACTGTTTTTAATTGAGCTGCACGCATGATGACTCTCCCGAGGCATTCGCCGGGCGTGGCAAGGCCTGGCTGCATCCATGGCAGCCATCGCGTTACCCGGCAGGGGAATGTGTTAGAAGCGCGCTTTTGGCGTCGCCGAAGGGATTGGCCCAATGCCGTTCAACGGCAGGAACGTGGCCTGGTCAGCATCGTAGGCTTTGATTTCGCTGGTCTCGATGTTGTAGATCCAGCCATGGATAAACAAATGGCCGTTGGCCATGCGCGAGGCCACGGAAGGGTGGGTGCGCAAATGTTGCAGTTGGGCGATGACGTTTTCTTCGGTCAGCACCTGCATGCTTTCGCCTTCGTTGGCGCAGTCGCAGTTGTCCTGGACCATGGTCTTGGCGACTTCGGCGTGGCGCAGCCAGGCTTTGACCGTGGGCATTTTTTCCAGGCTCTGGGGGTTGAGCACCGCCCGCATCGCGCCACAATCGGAGTGGCCGCACACGATGATGTGCTGCACGCCCAGGGCCAATACCGCGTACTCGATGGCCGTGGAAACACCGCCGTTCATCTGCCCATAAGGCGGTACGACGTTGCCCACGTTACGGGTCACGAACAGGTCGCCCGGGGAGCTGTGGGTGATCAGCTCGGGAACAATGCGCGAATCGGCACAGGTGATAAACATCGCTCGTGGGCTCTGGGCCGTGGCGAGTTTCTTGAAGAGTTCTTCCTGCTGGGGAAAGACCTCGTTATGGAAATGCAAAAAGCCATCAACGATGTGCTGCAGCGCTGCATCGGCGGACTCCGCCTCGTGAGGGGCTGAAGCCGACGCAGCCAACGGCTGTTTATCCTTGTCACTCATGATTCATCCTCTTGTTGGCGCAGGGGAGTTTTGCAGTTCAGCTCGACGCACGATTCGTAGCGCCGACCCATGGGTCACTCGATGAACAAGGTAGCTGCCGAAACTTAACTCAAACTGAATGAACCGCTCTATCTCGCGGGTTTCAGTGATGTCAAAACGCGACCACCCTCACCGGGCCAGCCACGTATTTGTGTCAGTCTACAACAAAGCCAGCTGCCTGCCGGGTGGACAGAATGCACTGCAATCGAGGTTGTACCCTTCCCGCCGATCGAGCCCCAAGCGCTTGATCGCCTTGGCAAATCGTTGTGCAAGCAGATCGGCAAACGGCCCCTCGCCGCGCATGCGTACACCGAAGCGGCTGTCGTAGACTTCACCACCGCGCACCTGGCGCACCAGGCTCATCACATGGGCCGCCCGTTGCGGGTAATGGGCCGCCAACCACTCCTCGAACAACGGTGCCACTTCAAGGGGCAGGCGCAGCATCATATAGGCCGCACTCTGCGCGCCGGCAGCATGAGCCTCGGCCAGCAGGCTTTCCAGTTCGCTGTCGTTGATCATTGGAATCATCGGCGAACACAGCACGCCCACCGGGATACCCGCCTCACGCATCACCCGGATCGCCCGCAGGCGCGCCTTGGGCGCCGCCGTGCGCGGTTCCAGGATACGCTTGAGCTCATCGTCCAGGCTGGTGAGGCTGATCATCACCGCCACCAGCCGCTGCCGCGCCAGTTCCGTGAGCAGGTCAAGGTCACGCAGGATCAGCGAGCCCTTGGTCACGATGGTCACCGGGTGGCGATAGCGCAACAGCACTTGCAGGATTTGCCGGGTGATCTTGTACTCGCGCTCGATGGGCTGGTATGGATCCGTGTTGGAGCCCAGGTTGATCGGTGCACAGGTATAGCCGGGCTTGGACAGTTGCTGCTCCAGCACATCGGCGGCGTTGGTCTTGGCGATCAATCGGGTTTCGAAATCCAGGCCCGGGGACATGTCCCAATAGGCGTGGCTGGGCCGCGCATAGCAATAAATGCACCCATGCTCACACCCCCGGTAAGGGTTGATCGAGCGGTCGAACGGCAGGTCCGGCGAGGTGTTGCGGGTGATGATGGTCTTCGCCGTCTCGATGCGCACTTCGGTGCCCTGGGTCGGCGGGACTTCCTGATACCAGCCATCATCCTCGGTCACGCTCACCGTGGGTGCGAAGCGATTGTGCAGGTTGGTGGCGGTGCCTCGCCCGCGCGGCGGCAGAGGAGTGGACATAAAAGCGCCTCGATACTGTTTTTATATACAGTATCGAGGCGCAGCGGATCTGACCAGTGCCATTGGGCGGCAAACGCCAAATCAGGACCTGCTCGTCACTCGCTGTGGTTTTTGCGCAGGTCTGCCACATCGCTGGCCTTGACCGGCGCCCCCTGGTTACCCCAACTGCCGCGAATGAAGCCGACCACATCCGCCACTTCCTGATCCGACAGCCGCCAGGCAAACGCCGGCATCGTGAAGGTGGAAGGCGCGGCGTGAGTGGCCGGCAGGGTGCCGCCATTCAACACAATGTTGATCAGCGACGTGGCATCTGCCGTCTGCAACACCGGGTTGCCCGCCAGCGCCGGGAACACCCGGGTGTAGCCATGGCCATCGGTACGATGGCAGGCCGCGCAGTTGTCGATATACACCGCAGCGCCCGGCTGGCTGTCATCGCCCTTCCACAGCGCCTCGGCCACCTGTTTGTCGTACTGGTGCGGCTGATCCTCGGGGTCCACCGCCGGCAGGCTCTTGAGGTAACGGGCGATAGCCGTCAGGTCGGTTTCCGACATGTACTGCATGCTGTGGACGACCACATCACTCATGCCGCCAAATACTGCGCTGCGATCACTGCGACCGGTCTTGAGGAATTGCACCAGCTGCTCTTCGCTCCAACTGCCCAGGCCGTCCTTGTGGTCGCCGCGCAGGCTTTTGGCGATCCAGCCTTCCAACGGCGCACTGCCGGACAGGAACGTCGCACCTTCAGACGCGCTCAGGGCCTTTTCCTGCATGGTCAAGGCCCGAGGCGTGTGGCAGGCGCCACAGTGGCCGAGACCTTCCACCAGGTAGGCGCCACGGCTGATCACCGGGTCGGCACCGGCCTGGGCCTGATAGCCCGCCACCTCGGGTGCGAACATCCAGCGCCATGCGGCCAGCGGCCAACGCATGCTCAGAGGCCAGGGAATATCGCTGTCCTGGTTCTGCTGGGCGACCGGCTCCACACCTTTCATGAAGTACGCATACAACGCCTGCATATCGGTTTCGCTGACACGTGCGTAAGACGGGTAGGGCATCGCCGGGTAAAGCGTACTACCGTTTTTGGCGACACCGTGGCGCACGGCCTTGTCGAAGTCTTCAAAGCTGTAGTCCCCCAGGCCGGTTTTATCCGGGGTGATATTGGTGGAGTAGATCACGCCGATCGGGGTTTCCATCGGCAGGCCACCGGCAAACGGCTTGCCGCCCTTGGCGGTGTGGCAAGCCACACAGTCGCCGGCGCGGGCCAGGTATTCGCCTTGTTTGATCAGATCCGTTTGCGCGGCGCTCACCGAGCAACTGCTGAACAGGGCCAGGGTCGCGATAACAAATGCTTTCATGGTCGTCGCTCCTTATGCCTGAACCAGCGGGCCGGGGTTCTTGAGGTATTGCTCGCGAATCGCCCGGGCCGACCAGTAGGTCAGCGCCGCCACCAAGCCCGTAGGGTTGTAGCCCAGCCCTTGTGGGAAAGCGGACGCTCCAGGCACAAACACGTTAGGCACATCCCAGCACTGCAAATAGCGGTTCACAGCACTGGTTTTCGGGTCGGTGCCCATGATCGCGCCGCCGTTGAGGTGGGTGGTCTGGTAGGACGCAGTGTTGAAGTGTTCGCCGACTTTTTTGCCGAGCACGGCAATCGCCTTGGGGTTCATCGCTTCGGCGATCTTGCCCATTTTCTCGACCATGAAGCGGTTCATCTTGATGTCGTTTTCCTGCCAGTCGAAGGTCATGCGCAGCAGCGGCAGGCCGTAGGCATCACGGTACACCGGGTCCAGATCGAGGTAGTTGCCCCGGTAGGATTGATGGGCACCGTGGGCGTCCATCGACACCTGGTGGGTGTAGTAATCGGCCGTGGCGCGCTTCCACGCGCTGCCCCAGGCCGGTGTACCCGGCGGGTTGGAGGTGCCGGCAATCGGCCGGCTGCCCGCCTGGTTGACCCACATCGGCGAGCCGCCGACGAAACCGTGAGGCCCATGATCGAAGTTGTCGGCGTTGAAGTCGTCCACCGCCACGCCATTGCCGCCAGCGCCGATGAAGTTATTGGTGTGCACGTCTTTGTCGAAGTAGGCCTTGATGGTGGCCATGTTCTGGTAGGCGAAGTTCTTGCCCACCACCCCTTCGCCCGTGATCGGGTCGTAGGGCTTGCCGATGCCCGAGAGCAGCATCAGGCGCACGTTGTGGAACTGGAAGGCGCCGAGAATCACCAGGTCCGCCGGTTGCTCGATCTCGCGGCCCTGGGCGTCGATGTAGGTCACGCCGGTGGCCTTGCGCTTGGTGCTGTCGAGATTGACCTTGAGCACGTGAGAATTGGGCCGCAGCTCAAAGTTCGGCACCTGGCGCAACGCTGGCAGGATATTCACGTTGGGCGATGCCTTGGAGTACATGTAGCAGACATAGCCACTGCAAAATCCGCAGAAATTGCACGGCCCCATCTGCGCGCCGTAGGGGTTGGTGTAGGGCCCTGAAGTATTGGCCGATGGCAGGTTGTAGGGTTTGTAGCCCACGTCGGCGGCGGCCTTCTGGAACAGCTGCGCCGAGTAGGTATTTTTCTGCGCCTCCAGTGGGAAATGGCTGGAACGATCCGGCGCATAAGGGTTACCGCCCCTGCCTTCACCCACCAACTGGCCTTTCACGGTCCAGGCCTGGCCGGAGGTGCCGAAGACTTTTTCGGCGTAGTCAAAGAACGGTTCCAGCTCTTCGTAGCTGACGCCGAAGTCCTGGATGGTCATGTCCTTGGGTATGAAGTTTTTGCCGTAGCGCTCTTCGTAGTGGCTGCGCATGCGCAGCTCGATGGGATCGACCCGAAAATGCACGCCCGACCAGTGCAGGCCCGCGCCGCCCACGCCGTTGCCCGGCAGAAAGGCGCCCAACTGGCGGTTGGGCAAGGCGATGTCATTCACGCTATGGCGAATGGTCACGGTTTCCTTGGAGACGTCCTGGAAGAGTTTCTTACGTACGCTGTAGGTCAGTTCATCGATCACTTGCGGGTAATTACCGTCCGGGTAAGTGTCCTGCATCGGCCCGCGCTCCAGCGCTACCACGTGCAAGCCCGCTTCGGTCAACTCCTTGGCCATGATCGCGCCGGTCCAGCCGAAGCCGACAATGACTGCATCCACTTTCTTCATGATGGTCGCCACGTTTATGCCCTCTCGCCACGGATGGAAACAGCCGGGAAGGGGTATTGCTCGTTGCGTTCAACCCAATCCATGAAATCGGCGCGGGCGCCGGGGAAGCCGATCATGGTCCAGCCGACCATGCCTTTGTTGCCGCCGTGGATCGGGTCGCAGAAGAACCCTTCCTTGGTGTTTTGCAGCAACAAGTTGAAGAAAATCTTCGGCGGTACCGCCGCGAAATGCTCGCCGCTTTCGGCACCGCCAGCCTCCAGGCGGCGCAGCAAATCATCCTGGGTAGCGCTGTCTTGCCCAGCAAATGCTTTACCGTTGAACGCTTTCGACCAGGAATCCGTGGCAGCGATACCCAGGCGATAAATCTCCTTGGGCACCAGTTTGCTCTGCCAGCCCATCTCGGGCGGCGCATCTGCATTGAACGGGCCTTGCATGAACCACAGGGCACCGCTGGCGTAAGGGGTGTTCATCTGACGGTCGATGTATTCCGGCGCGCCGGCCTCCAGGGCGCCTGGGCCTTGAGCATCGGCAGGAATCAAGCGCGCGACGGCGGCGTTGATGAAGGCCCATTCCTCAGCCGTGAAGTAGCTGGGCTCGTAGGCCTTTTCACTGGCGGGGGCCTTGGCCGGGCTGGCCTGGGCAGGCACCGGCGTGGCCATCAGCATCGAGCCGCCAAGGCCGGTACTGGCAACCGTGACCACCGGGATCAAGGTCAAGGATTTGCGCAAAAAGTCACGCCGGGGGTTGTCTCGATCTTGATCAGACATGGTGGCACCTCATCATGTGGTCACGGTTTTTTAGCCACTTCTGGGAGTGGCTTGTGGTTTGGGCAGCGAATTGGGCCAAAAGGACCCTGGAAAATAGAACGCGGCAGTAATAAATAGTTACGAAATGATAGCAGCCTAAGCATCAGATGAATCGGTTCAACCACAAATTACCCATAAGTAGCACACAGCGCTGACCAAGGGCTTAATGAGCAGGTGGTTCCTGCCCCTGAAGCAAGATGCCCGGCGTCACACCGAGAAACAGCTGCAATGACTCGCACAATGGCCGCGAATTACCTGGGGCCAATACGGTCTTCCGAAAAGCACGCCCCGCTTGCGGGCTGAACACCCCCTCACGCAGAAACCTTGAAAAAGCTTCTTTTGCGAGGACACCGGACCACCGGTAGGAATAAAGGTTGGCCTCATAGCCTTGCATGATATGGGTCAGCTGATTGACCGGGCGCAGGCCGGACAGCTCGGTCAAATACCCGACTTGCACGGCGGCATCATCGAATACCTGCTCAATGCTGCGCCCGTCGCCCCAGGTCCTGTGCAATTCGAAATCGAATAGGGCAGCCATCAATAACTCAGCCGTGTCCCAGCACGTTTGAATGGAGAGATGGCTCACTTGCCTGTGCGCCAAGCCGTCCGACAGACGCTCACCCGTCTGATGATGGCGGGACAGCCAGGTGAGTACTTCTGGCTGGAAGCACCACTGCTCAAGGAACTCGCCAATAAACTCCGAAGTGTCGCGCCCGTATCCCGAAGAACTCGAAACCTCACGGTGCTCGGCGTTTGTCAGTACTTGTTGCAAGCAGTGCCCAAACTCATGGAATAGAACTCTCAGTTGGGCGTGGTCAAGCAAATAGGGTTGCCCAGGCTCCTCCTGCATGAAGTTACACTGCAAGACAACGCTCGGACGCGTCAGTAAACCCTCGGCATCCTTGTGCCGATCGCGCAAGGCAAAGCTGTTTGGAGCCTCATCCGACCCCGCGCGCAAAAATGGTTCAAAGAACACATAGCCAAGGACTTCGTTGAACTCCAGCACCTCGAACAGACGAACAGACGCACTCCACCGATCAAAATCCGTGCGCTCAACGAACTGCACGCCAAACAATTGCTGGAAGAGTTCGCACAACCGAAAGAGCGTGTCATCCAACGTAAAATACTCACGTAACTGTTGCGCAGAAACACCGGCAACTTGCTGGCGAATCCTTTGCGCGAAGAACGCGTAGTCCCACAGTTTCAGATCAAAGACCCCATGGCTCGCGGCCACTGCCTGGAGTTGCAGTAGGTCACTGGCAAAGGTGGATTGCTCACTTGCCAGTTGTTTTTGCAAAAACGCCAGCACTTGGTCGGTGGACGTAGCCATTTGGTTTTCCAGCGCCAACTGGGCAAAGTTGTCGTAACCCAATAGTTTGGCGATCTCATGGCGCCCATCCATCACCACCCTCAGGTGGTCGCTGTTATCGTACAAGCCCGCGTGCGGACCGATATCAGAAGCACGACTATAAAATGCACTGCATACCTCCTGGCGTAGCCCCCGGTTCGCGGCTTGCGCGAGCAAACGTCGGACCGTCTCACCCTCCAATGTGACCAGCCAGCCGGTCAATCCCTGCGCGCGGGCCTTGGCCGCCATCGAGTACTTGAGGCTGGCGGGCACGCCCTCAAGCAATGTCTCATCCTGGATATGCTTGCTCCACGCAGCAGTTGCTTGAATGAGTTGGTAGGAAAAGTCGGCTTCAAGCTGCTGATTGACCGCTGTCAGGTAAGCCAGACGTTCACGGGACGTGGCCGGCAACATGGCGCCTGACCTTCTATACCGCGCCACGGTTTTTTCCAGAACGCGTTGACGCGACGGGTCGAAAAGCCGCGCTATCGGGCTGGCGCCAAGGCTTGCGTAGAGAGCATGCAGTTGCGGGCTGACGGCCAGTTCTGCTCTATAAGTATTCAACTGATCATGGAAGTCGCTGGCGGCGCGCCTCCAGTCATCATCGATGGCTACAGAGTCCAGCACCATGACTATGCGCTGGGCCGCATCGAGGCGGGCGTAGAGATCACTCATGGCCAGCACCAAGTCATCCCATGTAGGGAATAGCGCTTGGGTTTGCAGGATTTCGTCCACCTGCCGGCGGCTGCCGGCAATCAATGCCTGTGCCGCCGGCGCGAGGTGTTCGGTGTGGACCTGCGAGAACAGTGGTAGGTCACCGGTCTGTAGCAAGGGGTTGTGGCCAAGCATGGGTTCGTTCCTTTTTGTCCTTCGAGTGGAACTCGAAAGTCTAAAAAAAACCAATCCGGGCCAAGCAATACCTATGTACATCGCCTTACGCCGCAGAGGGGCGAAAGGCGATGGGGGGGTTCAGTCAATCAGTGTTTTTTCAACTTGGGGTTGGGAAAGAACTGCACCGCCTGCACTTTGGCATCCGGTACTTTCAACGCCGAGGTGTTAACCCGAGTACCCAACTCCTTGGGCACCGACAATCCCTGGTCATTGAGCGTGTCGGTATAGCCACAGGCCACGCATTCGCGATGCGGAACGCTGTCCTCGGTCCACATCTTCAACTTGTCCGGCTCGCTGCACGCCGGGCACACGGCGCCGGCGATAAATTGCTTCTTGGTGATCACAGGTCCGTCACTCATGCTGCCGCGTCCTCACTCAGGCCACTGTGGCGCAAGAGTGCGTCAATCGACGGTGCGCGTCCGCGGAAGTCGACGAACAGCACCATCGGCGCCTGGGAACCACCACGGGCCAGGATCGCCTCGCGGAAGGCACGGCCGGTTTCAGGGTTGAGCACACCGTCCTCTTCAAACTTGGAGAAGGCATCCGCCGACAGCACTTCGGCCCACTTGTAGCTGTAGTAACCCGCCGCGTAACCACCGGCAAAGATGTGCGCAAAACTGTTGGGGAAGCGGTTGTAGGCTGGAGGGCGCATCACCGAGACTTCGTCACGCACGCCTTCAAGCACCTGCGCCGCACTGCGGCCATCGCCGTGGGTGGCATGCAGTTCAAAGTCGAACAGCGAGAATTCCAGCTGGCGCACCATCATCAGGCCGGACTGGAAGTTCTTCGCCGCGAGCATTTTCTCCAGCAGGTCCTGAGGCAGTGCTTCGCCGCTTTCATAATGGCCGGAGATCAGTGCCAGGCCTTCCGGCTCCCAGCACCAGTTCTCCATGAACTGGCTCGGCAGCTCCACCGCATCCCAGGCCACGCCGTTGATGCCAGACACGCCCGCGTGTTCAACGCGGGTCAGCAGGTGGTGCAGGCCATGGCCGAACTCGTGGAACAGGGTAGTGACTTCATCGTGGGTCAGCAGGGCAGGTTTGCCGCTGTCGGCCGGCGTGAAGTTGCACACCAGGTTGGCCACCGGGCTTTGCAGCACGCCGTCAACGGTGCGGCGACGGTCGCGCGCGCCGTCCATCCAGGCACCACCACGCTTATTGGCGCGGGCGTACAGGTCGAAGAAGAAGCGGCCGACGTGCTGGCCGTTTTCCTTGATTTCAAACAGGCGGACATCCGGGTGCCAGGTGTCGAAGCCTTTCTGCTCGGCGATCTCGATGCCGTACAGGCGCTGGACGATGGCAAACAGGCCGCCCAGCACTTTGTCGATCGGGAAGTAGGCGCGCAGGGCCTCCTGGGACACGCTGTAGCGTTGTTCGCGCAATTTTTCGCCGTAGAAACCGCTGTCCCAGCTTTGCAGGTCGGCGCAGCCCTGTTCGGCGGCATAGGCCTTGAGCTGCTGCAGGTCCTGGGTGGCGAACGGCTTGCTGCGCTTGGCCAGGTCGCGTAGGAAACTCAGGACCTGATCGCTGGACTCGGCCATTTTGGTGGCCAGGCTCAGCTCGGAGAAGGAGGCGAAGCCGAGCAGTTGGGCCAGTTCCTGACGCAGGTCGAGGATCTGTTCCATCACCGGGCCGTTATCGTTCTGACCGGCATTCGGCCCCTGGTCCGACGCACGAGTGCAGTAGGCGGCGTAAATTTCCTCACGCAGGGCGCGGTCCTGGGCGTAGGTCATCACCGCGTAGTAGCTGGGGAATTCCAAAGTGATCAGCCAGCCATCCAGCTCTTTGGCCTGGGCTGCGGCAGCCATTTGCGCCTTGGCGGAATCGGTCAGGCCGGCCAGGGTCGCTTCGTCGGTAACGTGTTTGGTCCAGGCCTGCGTGGCGTCCAGCAACTGGTTGGAAAACTTGCTGCCCAGCTCTGAAAGCTTGCTTTGCACTTCGGCGTAGCGCTTTTGCTGTTCCGGCGGCAGGTCGATACCCGACAGGCGGAAGTCGCGCAGGGAGTGTTCCAGAATGGTTTTTTGCGCCACATCGAAACCGGCGGCTTCGGGGCTGTTGGCCAGGGCTTCGAACGCCTGGAACAGCTCGCGGTTCTGGCCCATCTCGGTAGAGTAGGCGCTCAATGCCGGCAGGCAGGCCTCGTAGGCTTCGCGCAGTTCAGCGCTGTTGCACACGGCATTGAGGTGACTGACCGGGCTCCAGGCGGCGCCCAGGCGGTCGTTGAGTTCATCCATGGCCAGGATCAGGCCGGCCCAGGTCGGATTTTTTCCCTGGCTTTGCAGGATGCCGTCGATGGCGACCCGGTTGTCGGCCAGGATCTGTTCGATCGCCGGTTGGACGTGCTCGGCACGGATCGCCGAGAACGGCGGCAGGTCGTAGGACTGCAAAAGAGGGTTGTTCGCGCTCACGGTTGGCACCTTGGCTGAAGAAACAGATAAGACAAAGATGGGGCCATCTTAATTACAATCAATGCCCACCGCAGCTATCAACCAAACAGAGAGAGGCTATCGTGACCCTTCGCACCTATCAGAATCACGCGCCAACCCTCGGCGCCGGGGCTTTTGTCGACGCTTCGGCGGTGGTGATCGGCGATGTTGAAATTGGCGCCGACAGCTCGGTCTGGCCGCTGACGGTGATTCGCGGCGACATGCACCGCATCCGCATCGGCGCACGCACCAGCGTGCAGGACGGCTGTGTGCTGCACATTACCCACGCCGGCCCCTTCAACCCTGACGGTTTCCCGCTGCTGATCGGCGACGACGTGACCATCGCCCACAAAGTCATGCTGCATGGCTGCACCGTGGGCAGCCGGATCCTGATCGGCATGGGCAGCATCGTGATGGATGGCGCCGTGGTTGCAGACGAGGTGATCATCGGCGCCGGCAGCCTGGTACCGCCGGGCAAGAAACTTGAAAGCGGTTTTTTGTACGTGGGCAGCCCGGTTAAACAGATCCGTGCGCTGACTGACAAGGAACGCGCCTTTTTCACCTACAGCGCCGCGAACTACGTGAAGCTCAAGGACCTGCACCTGGCAGAAGGATTCGACCGATGACCCTGCATTACCAGACGGTTCTATTCGACCTGGACGGCACCCTGACCGACCCACGGGAAGGCATCACCCGTTCGATCCAGTACGCCTTGGGCAAGCTGGGTATCGATGAGCCTGACCTGACCAAACTCGAACACTTTATCGGCCCGCCGCTACTGCAGGCCTTTATGCAGTTCTACGACTTCGACGAGGCCCGCGCCTGGGAGGCAGTGAATTTCTACCGCGAGCGCTTCAAAGTCACCGGGCTCTATGAAAACCGCGTGTTCGACGGGGTCATGCCATTGCTCGAAGCGTTGAATGGCCAGGGGCGCCAGCTGTATGTGGCCACCTCCAAGCCGTGGGAATTTGCCCGGGAGATCGCCCGGCATTTCGATTTCGCCAAGCACTTCAAGGTGATCTACGGCAGCGAGTTGGACGGTACGCGCACCAACAAGGTCGAATTGATCGCCCATTTGATGCGCGAAGAAGGCCTGGACCCGACCAGCACCTTGATGATCGGCGACCGCAAGCATGACCTGATCGGCGCGCGCAGCAATGGGCTGGATGCGGCGGCGGTGGGGTATGGGTTTGGTAGCTTTGAAGAGCTGAATGCCGAGGCGCCGCGCTGGCATTTTGAGACGTTGGCCGAGATGCATCAGGCGTTTTTGCGGCGGGCTTGAGATCGCCATCGCGGGCAAGCCCGCTCCCACATTGGCCGGTGTTCACACATCAAAATGTAGGCGCTGGCTTGCCAGCGATGAGGCCCTAAAGGTCGCTACCTACCAACTGCCGCAACGCCAATTTGCGCTGCTCCACCGGCAACCCACCCAACTGTTCCACAGCCCTGTAGAACTTCAGCCAATCCCCACCTTCCTGCGCAAACACTGCCGCAAACGCCGGTACCCACTGGTCGTACAAACCAAACGGCAACAACCGTGCATTGTTCATCGGCTGGTTGATCCAGGCGTCATAACGCTTGTCGCCGGCCCACTGGTTGTCGCGCATCTGTCGATAATCATTGCGCAAACGCTCGAACTCGGCCGCCTTGGCCTGGCGCATCGCATCCGCGGCCAATGGCTGCGCGTACAGGCGTTCCAGGCGGGTACGGGTGTCGAGGATCAACTGGATAAACTGGTCGCGCTGTTTCAGGGTCGACTCGCTGGCAGACGCAAGGCCACGGGCCGCGCGCCATTGCCGGGTGCCTTCCTGCTCGACAAAGGTGGCAAACGACTCATTGAACTCGGTGTCGTCCTTCACATAAAAACGCTGGTGAGCCAACTCGTGAAAAATCACCGTGGCCAGGCGCTCTTCGCCCCAGCGCATCATCGAACTCATGATCGGGTCGTCGAACCAGCCCAAAGTGGAATAGGCCTCGACCCCGCCAATCGACACATCCATGCCGCGCAGTTGCAGCAACGCTGCCTCGCCACGCGCCGCGCCCTGGCTGTAATAACCGCGATAGGCCACGCACCCGGCGATCGGGAAGCAATGGTTCTGGGGCAACAAGGAAAACTCTGAAGTAGCGAAGACATTCCAGACGACGTACGGCCGACCGATATCGGCATACAAGCGGTAACTCTGGTTGTCCGGCAGATGCAGTTGCTGGCTGGCGAAGCTACGCGCCTTCTGGGATTGCGCCAGGTGATCGCGCAGCACTTGTGGCCGCGCCGGATCAGCAATGACCTCGGCTACCGGTTCGCGCGAGCGCAGCAACTGCCATTGGCCGCTGGCCAGCTGGCTGTAATAGCTGACACTGGAGCAGCCGCCGAGCACTGCACACATCAGCCCCGTCAATAAACGCCATGCCATTTCAAACTGCTCCAGGATGATGGGCCTGCCAGACTATCTGTCTTGTTGGCGCTATGCTCACACCCTTCCTACCGTAGAGTGCCCAACATGCGTCAGCTCTTGCCTGCCCTGGTGGCGATTTTTCTCAGCGCTTGCGCTTCCACACCAATCCCGCCGGCCGACCCGCAACAGGCCTGGGTCGATTTCGCCACCCCGACGCCGGGCGCCAAGTTGGTCATGGCGCAGCGCCTGGATGGCAAAAATCTCAACGACGGGCGCTACTTCCAGGTGCCACCGGGTAGCCACGAATTGATGGTGCGTTTTGATTTCGAGGTGTATGCCGGCGGTGGCCTGGGCAGCGGACTGAGCCAGCCCCAGGACCGTACCTGTTTTATCACCGTGCAATACGACCAATTCGAGGCCGGCCAGCGCTATCGCCTGGAAGGACGCTCGCTGGGCTTTACCCCGAATATCCGGCTGTATAACGCCGCACGTCAGTTGCTGGCAGAGGAACGCAGCGTCAACTGTATTCCCTGATCAGTCGTCATTGCGCTGGTAGATGATGCGCTTGGTGCCGTTTTCGCAGGAGCCGACGATCATGGCTTCGTCATGATTCTTGGCTTCTTCGGCAGTGATGATTTCCAGGGTGTAGGACGGGATCGCCTTGGCCTGTAGGCCAATTTCAATCTCTTTCCTGAGCTCTTCACAGTCTTTCGGTGCGGCCATTGCCGACGTGGCCAGAGCACCGCAGATAATCGCCAAGGCAAAACGTTTCATGTGTGAAGCTCCCTAAATGCATCGCGCACGGGTGTGCGCCAAAGGCTGCATGGGTATGAGACCACATGCGAAACGTGAGTTCTGATTTAACGCACAACAAAATGTGGGAGCTGGCTTGCTCCCACAGTGGACCTGCGCAGATCAGTTGATGAGGGTGCCATCCAGGGTGATGGTCGCATTCAGGACCTTGGACACCGGGCATCCTTCCTTGGCTTTTTTGCTCAGCTCATCGAACTGCGCCTGGCTCGCGCCCGGGATCTTGGCCTTGAGGATCAGGTGCACCGCGGTGATCGCAAAACCACCGTCCACCTGGTCCAGGGTGACTTCGGCCTGGGTGTCGATGCTGTCGGCCTTGAGCCCGGCCTCGCCGAGAATCATGGAAAAGGCCATGGAGAAACAGCCGGCATGGGCCGCACCGATCAATTCTTCAGGGTTGGTGCCCTTGCCACCTTCGAAACGCGCCTTGAAGCCGTAGGGCGCTTCACGCAGTACGCCGGTTTCGGTCGAAATAGAACCCAAGCCGGTCTTCAGGTCGCCTTCCCAGTGAGCGGAGGCTTTTTTCACGATACTCATAGCAATCTCCCAAGCAGTGGTTTTGCATCAGTAAGGTTCTGAGGATAGAAGCTCTGGCAAAGTTCACCCCATCAGAAAAACCTAGTGGCTCAGTAGGAAATTTCACGAGTGCTATTGAATCTCGGGTATATGCCCTCATTGCATAGAGCATGCACATGAAGCGGCAGGTTTTGGTTCGTCACAAGCCTGCGCCCTTAGGAGAAGCAGGCTTATGAAACCACTGTCCGATGTGAAGTTCTCGACCCTCGACCTGGTGCCGGTGCGCGCCAATGGCAGCCCGGCACAGTCGCTGCGCAACTCCCTGGACCTGGCCCAGCACGTGGAAAAACTCGGCTACACCCGCTTCTGGGTGGCCGAACACCACAATATGGATGGCATCGCCAGCTCCGCGACCTCGGTACTGCTCGGCTACCTGGCCGGCGGCACCTCGACTATTCGCGTCGGTGCAGGCGGTGTGATGCTGCCCAACCACGCGCCACTGGTGATTGCGGAGCAATTCGGCACCCTGGAAAGCCTCTATCCCGGCCGTATCGACCTGGGCCTGGGGCGCGCGCCCGGCTCCGACCAGATGACCGCCCGCGCCCTGCGCCGCGAGCGCTCCGGCAGCGCCGATGACTTCCCTGAAGACGTGGCCGAACTCATGGCGTACCTGGGTCCACGCACGCCCGACCAACGGGTGATCGCGATGCCTGGCACCGATACCAACGTCCCGGTGTGGCTGCTCGGCTCAAGCCTGTTCAGCGCCCAACTGGCCGGTGAGCGCGGTTTGCCCTACGCCTTCGCCTCCCATTTCGCACCGCGCATGATGCATGAGGCAATTCGCGTCTATCGCAATCACTTCAAGCCTTCGGCTGTGCTCGACAAGCCGTATGTGATGCTTGGTGTGCCACTGGTGGCCGCCGATACCGATGAGCAGGCCAATTACCTGGCCACCTCGGTCTACCAACGAATTCTCGCGCTGATGCGTGGGCAAAGCCTGGTGCAGCGCCCTCCGGTCGACAGCATGGACGGCCTGTGGCTACCCCATGAGAAAGACGCCGTAGGCAGTTTCCTGGGCCTGGCGATGGTGGGAAGCCCGGCGAAGATTCGCGCCAAGCTGCAGGTACTGATCGAGCAGACCGGTGCCGATGAGCTGATCTTTACCTGTGACTTGTACGAGCATGCTGATCGGATTCATTCCTACGAGCTGCTGGCGCAAGTGATGAAAGGCTGACCCGCAGGCACAAAAAAACCGACGCTCTGGCGTCGGTTTTTATGTCTGGCACACGGGATCACCCGCGGTTGTAGACGATTTCCTTGGTACCGCCTTCGCAACTGCCAACCACTTCGCCATTGGTTGCAGTGCCTTTATCCACGATTTCCAGGGTGTACCCGGAAGCGCCATTGGCCTGGATCTTGGCGTCGATTTCGCTTTTCAGCTCGCCACAATCCTTGCCCGCCGCCAGGGCCGTACCCGCCAGGCTCAACAAACCTACCGCTAACAGAAGCTTTTTCATCCGTTACTTTCCTTGCGCTGATCAAAAAATGTACGCCGACGCATTTGGCATCGGCGCCCACGGGTGTAGCGCAGGTTATGGCAATCGGCCAGCGTGCAAGTTCAACCGTTCCGATCAACTATTGGCAATACGAAAGCCCACCTTGAGGGTCACCTGAAAGTGCGCGGCCTTGCCATCCTTGATGTGGCCACGGGTTTCGGTCACCTCAAACCATTCCAGGTGCTTGATGCTCTTGCTGGCCTCGGCCAGGGCATTGTTGATGGCGTCCTCGATGCTGGTAGGCGAGGAGCCCACCAATTCGACTTTCTTGTAGGTGTGATGATCTGACATGAGCGTTCTCCTGGGTCGTTGAATAAAGCCTAGCAGTGATTCTTCGTACTGCTTCTGGCGACCCTTCTCACTTGAAAGTTCAGATTTACTGCACTTTCTGAAAGCCCCGGAGTCGGAATCAACACACGCCACTCAATCACTCCAGGAGAGCCCACATGGCCAACACCTCTTTACGCAAAGCGTCATTGGAAAGCATGGAAGCCGAGATTTCGAGCCTGCTCAAATCCCTTGAGAGCCTCAAGGACGATGCATCGGACGAGTCGCGCAAAACCCTGAAGGCCCTCAAAAGCAATGCCGAGAATGCCCTCAAGCACTCCCGCCACCTGATCAGCGATGCCTACGAAGAAAGCAAAGTGAAAATCCGCGAGACCGGGGTTGCCACCCGTGACTACGCCCAGGAGCACCCTTGGACCACCGCCGGTGTTGCCGTGGGCGCCCTGGGCCTGCTGGCGGCCTACCTGCTGTGCAAACGCGGTGACTAAACCGGCTGGCGCTCAAGCTCAGTCTTGAGCCACTGCGCCAGTTGCCGGGCGCGCCCATCCGCGGCGCGCTTGGGTAGCCACAACGCCAGGTGCGCCGGGGTTTCACTGAACCCCCACGGCGCCACCAGGCGACCGCCACGCAAGTCCTCCGTCACCAGCGGTTGCGGCGCAATCGCCACCCCCAGGCCCGCCACGGCCGCCTCCAGCAAATAATACAAATGCTCAAACCCCTGGCCGTATTTCAACGCGCCGGCCTCGATGCCATGGTGCTGCGCCCAGTTGGGCCAGGCTTGCGGGCGTGAGGTGGTGTGCAACAAGGCCTCGCCCAGCAACGCCTGCGCAGGCGCCTCGCGCAGCGCCTCGTAATGAGCAAAACGTGGGCTCATTACCGGGCCGATACGCTCGCTGGCCAGTTCGTAGACCTGCATATCCGCCGGCCATGGCGGCTCGGCGAACACCAGCAAGGCATCCAGGCCTGGACGCCGTGGGTCAAGATCGCCTTCACCCGCCGACAGGTGCAGGCGCAAATCCGGCAAGTCGGCATTCAGGCGACCCAGGCGCGGAATAAACCAGCGCGCCAGCAGGCTGCCGGAACAACCGAGGACGAACGGTGCGTCGTCGCTGCTTTGGGTCAACTCCCCGCACACATCCCGCAGGCGCTCGAACGCCTCGAAACTGGCATCGCGCAGCCGCACGCCTGCATCTGTGAGTTTAATGCCGCGCCCATCCTTGACAAAAAGACTCAGCCCAAGATGCTCTTCCAACACTTTCAGTTGTCGGCTGACGGCGCCGTGGGTCACGTGCAATTGCTCGGCAGCCTGGCTGACGCTGTTGAGGCGGGCAGTGGCTTCGAATGCACGCAGGGCATTAAGCGGGGGAAGGTCTCGGTTCATCCGTGAGTTTTCCTGACAGGTTGTGGCGATCTTATCGGTTTTCACGGTCAAGCGTCAGAGGTAGAGTGACCGTCATTGCCTCTCCCACACTTTCTTCCTGGAGCGTCCCATGACTCAGTCCCAGACCGATTTACGCAACGGCCCTGACGCCAACGGCCTGTTTGGCGCGTTCGGCGGCCGCTACGTGGCGGAAACCCTGATGCCGTTGATCCTCGACCTGGCCCGCGAATACGAAGCGGCGAAGATCGATCCGGCATTCAACGAAGAACTGGCCTACTTCCAGCGTGATTACGTCGGACGCCCAAGCCCGCTGTACTTCGCCGAACGCCTGACCGAATTCTGCGGCGGCGCCAAGATCTACCTCAAGCGCGAAGAGCTGAACCACACCGGCGCGCACAAGATCAACAACTGCATCGGCCAGATCCTGCTGGCACGGCGCATGGGCAAGAAACGCATCATCGCCGAGACCGGTGCCGGCATGCACGGCGTGGCCACCGCCACCGTCGCCGCGCGGTTTGGCCTGCAATGTGTGATCTACATGGGCACCACCGATATCGAGCGCCAACAGGCCAACGTATTTCGCATGAAGCTGCTGGGCGCCGAAGTGATCCCGGTAGTCGCCGGCACCGGCACCCTCAAGGATGCGATGAACGAAGCCCTGCGCGACTGGGTGACCAACGTCGACAGCACCTTCTACCTGATCGGCACCGTGGCCGGGCCACACCCATACCCTGCGATGGTGCGCGATTTCCAGGCGGTGATCGGCAAGGAAACCCGCGACCAGTTGCAAGCCCAGGAAGGCCGCCTGCCGGACAGCCTGGTGGCGTGCATTGGCGGTGGCTCGAACGCCATGGGCCTGTTCCACCCGTTCCTCGATGACACCCGTGTCGAAATCATCGGCGTCGAAGCGGCCGGCTACGGTATTGAAACCGGCAAGCACGCGGCCAGCCTAAACGGCGGCGTACCGGGTGTGCTGCACGGCAACCGGACCTTCCTGCTGCAGGACGACGACGGCCAGATCATCGACGCCCACTCGATTTCCGCAGGCCTGGATTACCCCGGCATCGGCCCGGAGCACGCCTGGTTGCACGATATCGGCCGCGTCCAGTACACCTCGGTGACGGATGACGAAGCCCTCGACGCCTTTCACAAATGCTGCCGCCTGGAAGGGATTATTCCTGCACTGGAAAGCGCCCACGCCCTGGCTGAAGTGTTCAAGCGCGCACCCACCCTGCCCAAGGATCACCTGATGGTGGTCAACCTGTCGGGCCGTGGCGACAAAGACATGCAGACCGTGATGCACCATATGGAAACCGCCAAGCAGGAGAAACACTGATGAGCCGCCTGCAAACCCGCTTTGCCCAACTCAAGGAACAAAACCGCGCCGCCCTGGTGACCTTCGTCACCGCCGGCGACCCGGGTTATGACACCTCCCTGGCGATCCTCAAGGGCTTGCCGGCTGCTGGCGCCGATGTGATCGAACTGGGCATGCCCTTCACCGATCCGATGGCCGATGGCCCGGCTATCCAACTGGCCAACATCCGCGCGCTGACCGCCAAGCAGAACCTGGCGAAAACCCTGCAGATGGTCCGCGAGTTCCGCCAGGGTAACAGCGATACGCCGCTGGTGCTGATGGGCTACTTCAACCCGATCCACATGTACGGCGTGCCACGTTTTATCGCTGACGCAAAAGAAGCCGGCGTCGATGGCCTGATCGTGGTCGATATGCCGCCGGAACATAACAGCGAACTGTGCGACCCGGCCCAGGCCGCCGGTATCGACTTTATCCGCCTGACCACGCCGACCACCGACGATGCACGCCTGCCCACGGTGCTCAACGGCAGCTCGGGGTTTGTGTACTACGTCTCGGTGGCCGGTGTGACCGGTGCCGGTGCCGCCACTCTGGAACACGTGGAAGAGGCCGTCGGCCGTCTGCGTCGCCATACCGACCTGCCGATCAGCATCGGCTTTGGCATCCGCACCCCGCAACAAGCCGCTGCCATCGCCCGCCTGGCGGACGGTGTGGTGGTGGGTTCGGCGCTGATCGACCACATCGCCAATGCCAGCAACGACCAACAAGCGATTGATGGGGTGTTGAGCCTGTGCGCAGCCTTGTCGGAAGGTGTACGCAACGCCCGTAAATAATCCCCACCCCTTGTAGGAGCGAGCTTGCTCGCGAAAAACGCCAAGACAACGCGCTCATCCAGGATGCTCGCGTTATCGTTGACGATCTTCGCGAGCAAGCTCGCTCCTACAACAGCTTTATTCCTTCAGATCGATACGTTCGACCTTGCCCACCAGCAATATGTAGGACAGCGCCCCCAGCAACGCCAGCACTGCAATGTAGGTAATCGCCGGCGCAAACGAATCGCCCGTGGCCAGAAAACCAATCACGATGGGCGTGGTGATCGCCGCCAGATTGCCGATGAAGTTGAACACCCCACCCGTCAATCCCAACAACCGCGCCGGGGCCAGGGTCGAGACCAGCGACCAGGTGATCGACGCCAGGCCGTTGCCGAAAAACGCCACCGCGAGGAACGCAATCACCAACGGCGTCGAGTCGACGAAGTTGGCGCCGATGATCGCCGTGGAGATCAGCAGGCCACTGATGATCGGCAATTTGCGCGCAAAACCCACCGAGGCGCCACGGCGGATCAGCCAGTCGGAAAACAACCCGGAACACAACACCCCGACAAACGCCGCGAGGAAGGGCAGCGAGGCGAGCAAGCCGGATTTGATGAAGTCCATGCCGCGATATTTCACCAGGTAGGTCGGGAACCATGTCAGGAAAAACCACAGGGTCGAGTTCAGGCAGAACTGGCCCAGGTAAATACCCCACAACTTGCGTTTGGTCAGGACGATACCCAGGTCGACCCAACTGAACGGCGCCTTGCGCTTGGCCACTTGAGCGCTGAGGTCCACCAGCCCGCCGCCGTCGCGGATCAGGTCGATTTCCGCACTGTTGATGCCCTTGAAGTCCCGAGGCTCACGGTAGACCGCGTACCAGACTACCGCCCACAAGATGCCCACCGCCCCCGTGCTGATAAACACCATGTGCCAGCCATAGTGGTGCTGCAACCAGGCCAGGACGGGGGTGAGGAACGCCAGTCCGACAAACTGCCCGGAAGTGTAGAAACCAATGGCCGTGGCCCGTTCACGCTCGGGAAACCAACTGGTAACCACCCGGCTGTTGATCGGATAGGCCGGCGCCTCCAGGGCACCCACTGCCATGCGCAACACGAAGAGGGCGATGAAGCTGGCGGCAAATCCCAGCATCACTGTGGCGATGGACCACAACAGCAGGGCGACGGTGTAGAGAATGCGCGGCGGCACGCGGTCCACCAGCCAGCCGCCGGGGATTTGCATGGCGGCGTAGGTCCAGCCGAACGCCGAGAAGATCAGCCCCACATGCACCGGGTCGATGCCCAACTCGCTGGTCAGGGCCGGCGCGGCAATCGACAGATTGCTGCGGTCCAGGTAGTTGATCACCACCGTGATAAACAGCAGGACCATGATGAAGTAACGCTTGCGGCTGGGCGTGACTAAAGACGCCTGGCCGGTGAGGGTTTCAGGTTGCATGGGGGGAGCCTCTTATTATGTTTATTGAGGTCGGTTGACGGCTATCTGACTGTAGGAACCAGCTCCTACATGGACCGCGTTATCACCACTCGGCAAAGCTGCCGTCGGCATGCCGCCAGATCGGGTTGCGCCAGCGATGGCCGATGGCGGCCCGTTCAATCACATATTCCTCGTTGATCTCGATCCCCAGCCCCGGCCCGTTGGGGATCTTCACAAAACCCTGGTCGTAGTCGAAAACACCGGGGTCGCGTACGTAATCGAGCAAGTCGTTGCTCTCGTTGTAGTGAATGCCCAGGCTTTGTTCCTGGATAAACGCGTTGTAGCAAACCGCGTCCAGTTGCAGACACGCCGCCAGGGCAATCGGCCCCAGCGGGCAGTGCAGGGCCAGGGCCACGTCGTAGGCCTCGGCCATGTTGGCGATCTTGCGGGTTTCAGTGATGCCCCCGGCGTGGGACGCATCCGGCTGGATGATGTCGACGTAACCTTCACTGAGCACGCGCTTGAAATCCCAGCGCGAGAACAGCCGCTCACCCAGGGCAATCGGGGTGCTGGTCAAAGGTGCCAGCTCCTTGAGCGCTTCGTAGTTTTCGCTCAGCACCGGCTCTTCGATAAACATCAGCTTGTACGGGTCCAGCTCTTTCATCAGCACCTTGGCCATGGGCTTGTGGACCCGGCCGTGGAAGTCCACGCCGATGCCGACATTCGGGCCGACCGCATCGCGCACGGCGGCGACGTTGGCCAGGGCTTGGTCAACCTTGTCAAAGGTGTCGAGAAACTGCAGCTCTTCGGTGCCGTTCATCTTCACCGCCGTAAACCCACGGGCCACGGCTTCCTTGGCCGCACGGGCGGTGTCGGCCGGACGGTCGCCGCCGATCCACGAATAGACGCGGATCTTGTCCCGCACCTGGCCGCCCAGCAGGTCGCTGACCGACACACCGAGGGCCTTGCCCTTGATGTCCCACAGCGCCTGGTCGATGCCAGCGAGAGCACTCATATGAATCGCGCCGCCACGGTAGAAGCCGCCGCGATAGAGCACCGTCCAGATATCTTCGATATTGCGTGGGTCTTTGCCGATCAAATAGTCGGACAGTTCCTCGACCGCCGCCGCTACGGTGTGAGCGCGGCCTTCAACCACAGGCTCACCCCAACCGGTCACGCCCTGGTCGGTTTCCACCTTGAGGAAGCACCAGCGCGGCGGCACGATAAAGGTGGTCAGTTTGGTGATTTTCATCTTTTTGTCTCTCTTGTCGGATGCAGCGCCTGGGTGCCAGGCACACTCAGTTCAAGGCGTTCCAGGCAGCGACATAAGCCTGGGCACGGCTCGCCACCTGATCGACCGTCATGCCGGGCTTGAATAGCCCGGAGCCCAAGCCAAAACCCTTGGCCCCGGCGTCGACGAAGACCTGCATGTTGTCCGGGGTTATCCCGCCCACCGGCAGCAACACCGTGCCGGCCGGCAACACCGCCAGCCAGGCCTTGATCACCGCCGGGCCCATTTGCTCGGCCGGGAACAGCTTCAGCACATCGGCACCTTCGGCCAGGGCGGCAAAGGCTTCGGTGGGCGTCGCAACACCGGGCGACAAGTACAGGCCCGCGGCTTTCGCGGCGCGCAACACCTTGGCATCGCTGTGCGGCATGACGATGACCTGGCCACCGGCCGCCTTCACTTGCCCGACCTGTTCCGGCGTCAGCACGGTGCCGGCACCGATCAGGCAATCGGCGGGCAAGGTCTCACGCAAGATGCGGATGCTGGTGTAGGGATCGGGCGAGTTGAGCGGCACTTCGATCACCCGGAACCCGGCCTGGTACAGCGCCTGGCCAACAGCCCCGGCTTCATCCGGGCGCAGGCCCCGCAGGATCGCGATCAAACCGTTGTGTGTGAGTGCTTGCTTGAGCATGTCAGGCCTCGATTGCAGGTTGAGTGAGCCCGGCGGCCAGCGCCAATTGCCAGAGGCCGCGCTCGGTCGCTTCTTGCGCGAGGCTGACTTGGCTGAAACCACACAGGGCGAGGGCGCGTTGATAACGGGCGCAGAGGGCGCTGGCGCCTACCAAAATGATCGGTGTGTTGCGGGCACGGTCGGGCAAGCCGGCCAGTTCATGGCCAATCAGCAAGCCGGACAGGTAATCCGGCTGCTGCTCGGGGGCCAGTTCAGCGGTCAGCCCCAGGGTGCGCGCGCTGAAGAGCGTCGACAGCACACCGCGCTGGCCATCCTGTGACAGCGCCACACGCACGCCTCGATCAAAGGCGTCGGCCTGGAACTGCCCGGCAATCTTTTGCGTACGCCCGAGAATGCTGTGCTTGCTCAACACCGCGAACAGCTCGCCGGTCATGAACGTGTCGAAGTGGGTGATGCAGCCGTCGACCACCTCGACCCACTTGGAATGGCTGCCGGGCAAGCCGATCAATAACTCACCGCTGGCCGCCAGGTTTTGCAGCACGCCGAGCACCTGGGTTTCTTCGCCGCGCATCACGTTGGGCAAGCCGACCTGCTCGATCACGCCGGGCACGATATGCACATCGACACCGCGCAGGCTGCGCACCTTGTGCAGCGCCTGGCCCAGGCTGGCGACGTCGACAGGCGTATTGCGATAGGCCGCTTCGCTCCACCCCTGGGCGCTGCCGACCATGCCGCAGGCAATCACCGGCAGATCGGGCTGGGCGTCGAGCCAATCACCGCACGCGGCATCAAAGGCCAGCTCAAAACCATCGCCGCAGTGAACACCGCCGATCAACCGCGGTTCACTGGGTAAATGCATGATCCCCGACGCCAGCGAACGCTGTTCGAGGACCTGGCCACCAGGGCCGAGTTTGTAGGCACGAAGGGAACTGGTTCCCCAATCGAGCGCGATCAATTGCGCCAGCATCGCTTCACCTGAAATGTTGCAGAGGGCCGACTATAAACCTAAGGCTAGAAATATCTCAATATATAAATATCAATCCCATATAATGGAACGCCACAAAGAAAATCCCCACGCCATCGCGCTTTTCATCGCACATGAACGTGAGGATTCGCTGACAGAAACGGCTTAAAAAATCGACAGATCCAAGGGCCGCATCGCGCCCATCCAGATCGCGTAGTCGGTGTGGTCCTTCAGGTCATCACCGGTATCGGGGTGCAAGAACACCACCAGCCCATTGCGATTGAGCGCCAGCCACGGCAGCGCCACGCCGATGTACTGGGGGTCGAACGCCAGCTGGCAGCTCCAGTCCGGATGCGGGCCCACCGGACGCTCATGCATGCGCCCCATGCGCACCGGGAAGATGGCCGCCGCGCTTTCACAGAGCTTGCGCGCCTGGTCGATCGTGCTGGCGTCGAAGTAGATGTGGGCGTGATAGCCCTTGATACGTTGCATGACTGGCTCCGGACTCGTTGATCGGCCGATCCTAGACCGCAATCGACGGCAGGGCCAGCCCGGCCAGCGATTGCGCGCTGCTGGCCTGCTCGGCCACCAGCCAGTCGACAAACCGCTCGATCAACTGCCCGCGCCGCTTACGCTGGGGCAATACCACGTAATACCCAAAGCGCGAGATCACCGTGTCGCCAATCGGGCGGCACAGCCACTTTTGCTCCAACAGGTTATCCACCAGGTGGCGCCAGCCGATGGCCACACCCTGGCCGGCAATCGCCGCCTGGATCAGCAGCGTGTAATTGTCGAAACGCAGCGGCCCCGGGGTCGGCGCGGCGCTGATCCCCAGTTCGCGAAATACGCCGCTCCAGTCGAACCACTGACTGTTGTTCTCCTGGCGCAGGTGCAGCAACGGCAACTCTTGCAGGCTCTGCAACGACAACGGCGTAGTGCGGCCCTTGAGCAATTGCGGGCTGCACACCGGAAACACTTCTTCGTTGAACAGCCACTGGCTGTCGCCCTGCTTGAAACGACCGTCACCAAACAGCACCGCCACGTCGATATCGCTGCGCAAGGTCGCGTGATTGCGCTCGCTGGTGACCAGGCTCACATCCACCTGCGGGTTGGCTTCGTGAAAGCGATGCAGGCGCGGCATCAACCAATAGGCGGCGAAGGCAAAGTCGGTGGCCACTTGCAGCACTTCATGCTGATCCTGTTGGGTGATCGTGCTCAGGCCCGTGTTGATGCTCTGCAAGCCGGCCTGGACGTGTTCGAACAGCAACACGCCTGCATCCGTCAACTCGATGCCTCGGTAGATACGGTCAAACAGACGCACCGCCAGTTGTTCTTCCAGGCGCTTGATCTGCTGGCTGACGGCCGGCTGGGTGGTGCCCAGCTCCATCGCCGCCGCCGTGAAGCTGCGATGACGGGCGGCGGCTTCAAAGGCACGCAGCAGGTCCAGCGACAGGTTCCCCAGGGCTTCATACATAAGCGGTGCTTATCCTAGACATTGCTTTTCATGGGCTTTACCACGTTTTCCATGGCCTGCATGCTCAATCGCATAAACATTGACTATGGAATGCTGCGAAACCATGAAGCGCAAGAACATTCTTTTCATCATGGCCGATCAAATGGCCGCGCCGCTGCTGCCCTTCTACGGTCCTTCGCCGATCAAGCTGCCGAACCTGAGTCGCCTCGCCGCCGAAGGCGTGGTGTTCGATGCCGCGTACTGCAACAGCCCGCTGTGCGCGCCGTCGCGTTTTACCCTGGTCAGCGGCCAGTTGCCGAGCAAGATCGGCGCCTACGACAACGCGGCGGATTTCCCCGCCGATGTACCGACCTACGCCCACTACCTGCGTCGCCTCGGCTATCGCACGGCGCTGTCGGGCAAGATGCATTTCTGCGGGCCGGACCAGTTGCACGGCTATGAAGAGCGCCTCACCAGCGATATCTACCCCGCCGACTATGGCTGGGCGGTGAACTGGGACGCGCCGGATGTGCGCCCCACCTGGTATCACAACATGTCGTCGGTGCTGCAAGCCGGCCCGTGCGTGCGCACCAACCAGCTGGATTTCGACGAAGAGGTGGTGTTCAAGGCCCAGCAGTACCTGTTCGACCATATTCGCGAGGACGGCGACCAGCCGTTCTGCCTTACGGTTTCCATGACTCACCCCCACGACCCGTACACCATTCCCAAGCCGTTCTGGGATCTGTACGACGATGACGACATCCCGATGCCTACAACGCCGGCCCAGGCGGACCTGGACCCGCACTCCCAGCGCCTGCTCAAGGTCTACGACCTGTGGGACAAACCGCTGCCTGTGGATAAGATCCGCGATGCGCGGCGTGCCTACTTCGGGGCATGCAGCTATATCGACAGCAACGTCGGCAAACTCTTGCAAACCCTGCAGGACACTGGCCTGGCCGAAGACACCATCATTGTGTTCTCCGGCGACCACGGCGACATGCTCGGCGAACGTGGGCTCTGGTACAAAATGCACTGGTTTGAAATGGCCGCGCGGGTGCCGCTGCTGGTCAGTGCGCCGGGGCAATTTTCGGCCGGGCGAGTGAGTGCGGCCGTGTCCACCGCCGACCTGTTGCCGACCCTGGTGGAACTGGCCGGCGGCGAACTGGACGCCCACCTGCCCCTGGACGGCCGCTCGCTGGTCCCGCACTTGCAGGGGCAGGGCGGGCATGACGAAGTGTTCGGCGAATACATGGCCGAAGGCACCATCGGGCCGCTGATGATGATTCGCCGGGGCGCCTACAAATTCATCTACAGCGAGGATGATCCGTGCCTGCTGTTCGATGTGCATAACGACCCGCGTGAACAGGAAGAACTCAGCCAGTCAGCACAGCATCGCCCTCTGTTTGAGGCGTTCCTGGCTGAAGCACGGGCCAAATGGGACATCCCGGCGATCCACCAGCAGGTGCTCGCCAGCCAACGCCGCCGCCGCCTGGTCAGCCAGGCGCTGGCGGTGGGCAAGCTCAAGAGCTGGGACCACCAGCCCCTGGTCGACGCCAGCCAGCAGTACATGCGCAACCATATCGACCTCGATGATCTGGAGCGCAAGGCACGTTATCCACAACCCTGCCAAAACCAATAAAACCAATGAGGGGAAGGCCATGCAAAAGTTATCCACAGTGGTGAGTGTCGCGCTGTTGTTGAGTACTACCGGTGCGTATGCCGACACCCGTTGCGAGACAGTGAAGATGGCCGATCCGGGTTGGAGCGACATTGCCGCCACCAACGCCATTACCGGCTTTTTATTGAACGGCATGGGTTACAAGGCCAAGGTCGACACCCTGGCGGTGCCGATTACCTTTGGAGGGCTCAAGGACGGCCAGGTGGATGTATTTATGGGCAACTGGATGCCGGCGCAGCAGGGTTTCTACGACAAGTTCGTGGCCAATGGTGATGTGGTGCAACTGGCCAAGAACCTCGAAGGCACAGAGTTCACCCTCGCGGTGCCGGACTATGTGTGGGAAGCCGGAGTGCATGACTTTGCCGACCTGAGTAAATTTGCCGACAAGTTCGACAAGAAGATCTATGGCATTGGCTCCGGCGCGCCGGCCAATCTCTCACTGCACGAAATCATCAAGAAAAACGACTTCGAGCTGGGGCAGTGGAAACTGATCGAGTCCAGCGAACAGGCGATGCTCGCCGAAGTCTCCCGGGCGGTGAAGCGCAAGCGCTTTGTCACCTTCCTCGGCTGGACACCGCACCCAATGAACGTGCAACTGAAGATGCGTTACCTCAAGGGCGGGGAAAAATACTTCGGCGACACCGGCAGCGTGTACACCCTGACGCGCAAAGGTTATGCACAGGCCTGCCCGAATGTGGCCAGACTGCTGACCAACCTTAAATTTACCCAGGACATGGAGAACAGCATCATGGCCGAGGTGGTGAACAACAAGGTCAGCAATAGCGAAGCGGCGAAGGCGTGGATCAAGGCCAACCCGGCGGTATTGGACACGTGGCTGGAAGGGGTTCAAACCCTCGATGGCCAGGACGCATTGGCGGCGGTCAAAGCCAAACTCTAAAACCCATCCCCTGTAGGAGCCGGCTTGCCGGCGAAGCACTCGAAAACGCCGCGTTTTTTCAGACAACCCGCGTTATCGTTACCCATCTTCGCGAGCAAGCTCGCTCCTACAGTATTTCGAGCGATCCATGTCCCGGCCCCACACTCTGCTCCCATTCCTGCGCTGGCTACCACGCCAGACCCGCGCCAGTGTCAGCCGAGACGCGATTGTCGGCCTCAGCGGCGCGGTACTGGCCTTGCCGCAATCGATCGCCTACGCCCTGATCGCCGGCCTGCCTCCCGAATACGGCCTGTATGCAGCGATCATCCCGGTGCTGATTGCCTGCCTGTGGGGCTCGTCCTGGCATCTGATCTGCGGCCCGACGGCGGCGATTTCCATTGTGCTCTACGCCAGTATCAGTCCGCTGGCGGTGCCCGGCTCCCAGGACTACATCACCCTGATCCTGCTGCTGACGTTTCTGGCCGGGGTCTTCCAATGGCTATTGGGCATGCTGCGCTTTGGCGCATTGGTCAATTTCGTCTCCCATTCCGTCGTGCTCGGCTTCACCCTCGGCGCTGCGGTGGTCATTGCCCTGGGCCAGTTGCCCAACCTGATGGGGCTCGACCTGCCCAGCCAGGGTACGGCGTTCAACAGCCTGCTGGCGTTGATCGACCACGGCGGCGAGTGGGATCGCCCGTCACTGGCCCTTGGGCTTGGCACCTTGCTGGTGGGCGCACTGCTCAAATACTGGGCGCCGCGCTGGCCGAGCCTGCTGATTGCGCTGGTCCTGGGCAGCCTGGCGGCGTGGTTGTGGCCGACGATGTTCGGGCATGTGGCGCGGGTCAGTGCGTTTGTCGGCCAACTGCCGCCGTTCAGCCCATTGCCGCTGGACGTGGATATGATCCTGCGCCTGCTGCCCAGTGCCGTGGCGGTGGGCATGTTGGGGCTGGTGACCAGCCTGTCGATTGCCCGCTCGCTGTCGGCGCGTTCCCAGCAATTGCTCGACGCCAATCAGGAAGTGCGTGCCCAAGGCTTATCCAACATCGTCGGCGGATTTTTCTCGGGCTACCTGTCGGCCGGTTCCTTCACCCGCTCGGGCCTGAGTTATGAGGCGGGCGCCTGTTCGCCGCTGGCGGGGGTATTTTCGGCGTTGTGGGTCGCGCTGTTTGCGCTGTTCGGCGCGACGTTGATTGCGCACACTCCAATCCCGAGCATGGCCGCCAGCATCCTGTTGATCTGCTGGGGCCTGGTGGATCATCGCGGCATCCGCGCGTTGTGGCGGGTCAGCCGGGCAGAGTTTGTGGTGATGGGCCTGACCTGCCTGGCCACGCTGCTGCTGGAGTTGCAAACGGCGATCTATGCCGGGGTGCTGGCGTCGCTGTTTTTCTACCTCAAGCGTACGTCGCAGCCGCGGGTCCAGCAGTTGCGTGACGGTGACGACGATGTGTTGCGGGTCGGCGGCTCGATTTTCTTTGGCGCCAGCCATTACCTGCAAGTGCGCTTGCAGCGCCTGCAAGGCCTGCGGGTGGTGATCGAGGCGCAGCAGATCAACTTTATCGACTATTCCGGGGTGGAGATGCTGCACCAGGAAGCGCGCCGGTTGCGCGGGTTGGGGCGTAGCCTGACGTTGCGCCGGGCGCGGCCGCAGGTGGTCGAGGAGTTGAAGAAACTGGAAGGGGCCGACAAGTGCCCGATCCATTTCGAAGACTGACACGGTCAAACACTGTAGGAGCTTGCCTGCGATAGCGGTGTATCAGTTGGCACATCCGACGCTGACCCACCGCTATCGCAGGCAAGCCAGCTCCCACATTAGAATTAGTTAGCCGCCAGTTGTTTGCGCAGTTCAGCCAGCACCGGCGTCGAATCCGGCCGCACGCCACGCCACAGGTAGAAGGCTTCCGCCGCCTGCTCCACCAGCATACCCAAGCCGTCCATCGCCACCACGGCGCCGTGTGCTGTGGCCCAGCGGCAGAACGCGGTCGGCTCCTTGGCGTACATCATGTCGTAGCAAAAGGTCTTGCCCGGTTCGATCAAGCTGCTGGCAATCGGCGGTACATCGCCTGACAGACTGGCCGAGGTGGCATTGATGATCAGGTCCACCGGCTCACTCAGCCAATCAAAACCGCTGGCGGACACCGGACCCAAGTCGTCGAACAGCTCGGCCAGCAACTCGGCTTTTTCCACGGTGCGGTTGGCGATGATCAGCGAAGCGGGTTGTTGCGCCAGCAGTGGCTCCAGTGCACCGCGCACCGCGCCACCGGCGCCGAGCAACAGGATGCGCTTGCCCGCCAGGCTCAGGCCGGCGTTGACGGTCAGGTCGCGTACCAGGCCGGCGCCATCGGTGTTATCACCCAACAGGCTGCCATCGGCCAGCTTGCTCAGGGTGTTCACCGCGCCGGCACGCTGGGCGCGCTCGGTCAGGGCATTGGCCAGGCGATAGGCTTCTTCCTTGAACGGTACGGTGACGTTGGCGCCGCGCCCTTGCTGGAAAAATTCGCGAGCGCAGCCGGTGAAATCCTCCAGTGGCGCCAGCAACGTGCTGTAGTCCAACGCCTCACCGGTCTGCTCGGCAAACAGGCGATGAATCAGCGGCGACTTGCTGTGGCCGATGGGGTTGCCAAACACCACATAACGATCCATCAGTTGCCCGCCTGGGGCATGGCCATGCCAAGCCAGTCACGGTCTTGCAGGAAGTAGTCCGTCAGGCGTGCTTCTTCGCTGCCGGCAGCGGCCTTCCAGTCATAGCTCCAGCGCACTTGCGGTGGCAGCGACATCAGGATCGACTCGGTACGCCCGCCCGATTGCAGGCCAAACAGCGTGCCACGGTCGTAGACCAGGTTGAATTCTACATAGCGACCCCGGCGGAACTCCTGGAACTGACGCTGCTCCTCGGTGTAGGCCATCGCTTGACGGCGCTGGACGATCGGCAGGTAGGCGTCGATGTAGGCATCGCCAATGGCACGTATGAAGGCGAAGCAGGTGTCGAAGTCCCATTCGTTCAAGTCATCGAAGAACAGGCCGCCGATACCACGGGGCTCGTTGCGATGCTTGATGTGGAAGTAGCTGTCGCACCAGGCCTTGTAGCGCGGGTAAACGTCTGCACCGAACGGCGCGCAGGCCTGCTCGGCCACGCGGTGCCAGTGGATGCAGTCCTCTTCGTTGCCGTAGTAGGGCGTCAGGTCGAAGCCGCCACCGAACCACCACACCGGCTCTTCACCTTCCTTCTCGGCGATGAAAAATCGCACATTGGCGTGGGACGTCGGCACATGTGGGTTATGCGGGTGGATCACCAGCGATACGCCGAGGGCTTCAAACCCGCGCCCGGCGAGTTCCGGGCGGTGGGCGCTGGCGGACGGTGGTAGGCCGCTGCCGAACACGTGGGAAAAGTTGACGCCGCCTTTCTCGATCACCACGCCGTTTTCGATCACACGGGTGCGACCGCCGCCACCGGCAGGCCGGGTCCAGGCGTCTTCGATAAAGCGGGTGTGCGTCTCGAAGGTTTCCAGGGCGCTGCAAATGCGGTCTTGCAGGTCGAGCAGGTAGGCTTTTACAGCCTCGGTGCGGGTAGTCATGGCATCACCTTGAATCGGGCAAAGCTACGCGAGGCCATTGGGCGTCGGCGGCAAACGGGCGCACAGGATACCACCGCGCCGGGCGCTGCCACAGTTGACGAAGATCAAGCATAGGAGTCCGATAGGAGCCTTTCACGAAACAGACTTGAGGACAGAGCAGATGGCCAGACGTATCCAGTTCAGCGCCCATGGCGGCCCCGAAGTACTTGAGTATGTGGACTACACGCCAGCAGAACCGGGCCCGCAACAGGTCCGTGTGCGCAACAAGGCCATTGGCCTGAATTTTATCGACACCTATTACCGCAGCGGCCTGTATGCACCGCCGGCCTTGCCCTCGGGCCTGGGCGCCGAAGGCGCTGGCGTGGTGGATGCGGTGGGCAGCGAAGTCACCCAGTTCAAGGTCGGCGACCGCGTGGCCTACGGCAGCGGCCCACTGGGGGCCTATAGCGAACTGCATGTGCTACCCGCGGCCAACCTGGTGCATCTGCCAGACGCAATCAGCTTCGAACAGGCCGCTGGCGCCATGCTCAAGGGCCTGACCGTGCAATACCTGTTGCGCCAGACCTATGAACTCAAAGGCGGTGAAACCATTCTGTTCCACGCCGCTGCCGGTGGCGTCGGCTCCCTGGCCTGCCAATGGGCCAAGGCTCTGGGCGTGAAGCTGATCGGCACGGTCAGTTCGCCGGAAAAAGCCGCCCTGGCCAAATCCCTCGGCGCCTGGGAAACCATCGACTACAGCCAGGAAAATGTCCCACAGCGCGTGCTGGAGCTGACCGACGGCAAGAAGTGCCCGGTGGTGTATGACGGCGTGGGCAAGGACACCTGGCTCGCCTCACTGGACAGCGTCGCGCCCCGTGGCCTGCTGGTGAGTTTCGGCAATGCGTCGGGCGCGGTGGACGGGGTGAACCTGGGGATTCTGGCGGCGAAAGGCTCGCTGTACGTGACCCGGCCGACGCTGGCGACCTACGCCAACAATCCGCAGAACCTGCAGGCCATGGCCGATGACCTGTTTGCCATGATCGAAAGCGGCAAGGTGCGGATTGATATCAACCAGCGTTATTCGTTGGCAGAGGCGGCGAAGGCGCAGGTGGAGTTGTCGGGGCGGCGGACCACTGGGTCGACCATTCTCTTGCCATAAGATCTCGGTTGTTTGGCAGACCGCTCCCACATTCGACCGATTTCCAACAGGGGAATGCGGTCGAATGTGGGAGCGGGCTTGCCCGCGATGGCCACGCCTCGGTCTCAAGATGGGCGCCGCACCTCGCCCGTCGCCAGATCCCGAATCAAACTCGGGTTCTTGCGCCCACCCAGGCTGCCACCCAGCACCAGATCCACCTGGCCACGGAAATACTGCTCCACCCGGATCCGCGAACGCGCCGCCGGTCGGCCTTGTGGGTTGGCAGAAGTGGAAATCAGCGGCCCCACCAGCGAGCACAAATCGCGCACCAGCGGATGATCACTGACCCGCAATGCCACCGTGTCATGCACGCCGGTAATCCATTCAGGCAATAAGTCCTGGTGAGGCACCAGCCAGGTATTGGGCCCAGGCCAGGTACTGGCCATGCGGTCGATCCAGGTGTCCGGGAAGTCTTCAAACAGAAAGTCGAATTGCCGGATATTGTCAGCGATCAGGATCAAGCCCTTGTCCACCGAGCGACCCTTGATCGCCAGCAAACGATCCACCGCGTCCTCGTTCCACGGATCGCAGCCCAGGCCCCACACGGCCTCGGTCGGATAGGCAATCACCGCGCCTGCGCGAATCTCTCGTGCGGCTTGTTGCACACGCCACCTGTTGACCATTACTCACTCTCCGGACTAAAGCTGGGTGCAGTTTACCGATCTTCGTTACAAAACCTAACTGCGCGCAAACCAGCGGCCACTTTCGCAGATCACCCGGCCCGCAAGCTCCAGCTCGGTGAGGCTCGCCAACACCTGGGACAAGGTCTGGCCACTGGCAATGGCCAAGCCTTCGCTGGTCTGGGGCGCGGCGTGCAACAGCGCCACCAGCGGATGGGTCACCGCCATTGGCGCAGGCCGCGATAACGCCTGCCAACCGCGCAAGCCTTCAAGGATGTGTTCGATGGTTTCCACCAGCACTGCGCCATCGCGGATCAATTGATGGCAGCCCCTGGCGCCGGGATGATGAATCGACCCCGGTATTGCATACACCTCGCGCCCCTGTTCGGCGGCCAGCCGTGCGGTGATCAGCGAGCCACTGGCAACACTGGCCTCTACCACCAGCACGCCCAGGGACAGGCCACTGATAATGCGATTGCGCCGTGGGAAGTTGCCGGCCTGGGGACCGGCGTCCAGTGGGAACTCGGAAACCACCGCGCTGCCCTGGGCAATCATCGCCTCGGCAAGCCGTCGGTGACGCTGTGGATAAAAATTTTCCAGGCCGGTGCCCAACACCCCGATTGTCTGACCACCGACATCTAATGCCGCTTGGTGGGCCGCCCCATCAATGCCCAGGGCCAGGCCGCTGGTGATGACAAAACCGGCACTCGCCAGGCTGCGGGAAAAGGCCGCCGCCGTATCCATTCCGGGCCTGGACGCACGTCGGCTGCCAACCATGGCCAACTGCGGTTTTTCCAGGATGGCGGGGGTTCCGGCCACGAATAACAACGGTGGCGCGTCGTCCAACTCGGCCAGCAACGCCGGGTAGTCGGGCTGGTCCCACATCAGCAAATGTTGGGCCGGACGCTCTAGCCAGGCCAATGCAACGCTGGCGCCATCGCGCACTTGCGCACTGCGCCGGGCCTCGGCGCAGGCTGCCGGCAACCCCAACGAACGCCAGGCACTGGCTGGGGCGCCGATGGCTTTCGAGGCGCAGCCAAAGGCCTCGATCAATGTTTTGAAACGCCTGGGGCCCAGCTCCGGCATGCGGTGCAAACGCAGGCGGGCTTCGAGTTCGGCAGGGGAAATATCCGGGGTCTGGATTACTGACATATGATCATCCTTGATCAGGAACAAGCTGTGGATAACTCTGTTGGTAACTTCTTTAGCAGGCTAATTATTGCAACTGGTTATTGCCGCCCAACCTGGCGGCACGTTTTGAAGACGAGTAGCGATTTCCTCACGGGGGCAATCTCCTTTATTATGTGCGTTCGCGTGAAATGCCTTGGCCTTCGCGGCTTGCGAGCGTTTCACACCGGCCGTGCGGGTTGTACCCCGACGCCGATTTGCCTTTACCTCACATGTGCAGCAATTACGCTTATGGCTATTTTGAACATCCTCGAATTCCCGGACTCGCGCCTGCGCACTATCGCCAAACCGGTGGCCGTAGTGGACGACAAGGTTCGTCAGTTGGTCGATGACATGTTTGAAACAATGTATGAAGCCCCGGGCATCGGCCTTGCCGCGACCCAGGTCAACGTGCACCTGCGCGTGGTGGTCATGGACCTGTCCGAAGACCGCAGCGAACCGATGGTGTACATCAACCCCGAGTTCGAGCCGTTGACCGACGAGATGGGCGAGTACCAGGAAGGCTGCCTGTCGGTGCCGGAGTTCTACGAGAACGTCGAACGCCCTCTGCGCGTCAAGATCAAGGCCCTGGACCGCGACGGCAAGCCATTCGAGCTGATTGCCGAAGGCCTGCTGGCGGTGTGTATCCAGCATGAGTGTGACCACCTCAACGGCAAGCTGTTTGTCGATTACCTGTCCACGCTCAAACGCGACCGGATCAAGAAGAAACTGGAAAAGAAGCATCGCCAGCAAGCTTGATTCCCTTCTTTCAAAGGCTTGCTCCGGCAAGCCTTTTTCTTTTGTGAGACGTTTCCCATGACCGAGCCACTGCGCATCGTTTTTGCCGGCACCCCCGAATTTGCCGCCGAACACCTCAAGGCCCTGCTTGCAAGCCCTTCTGACATCGTCGCGGTGTACACCCAGCCGGATCGGCCGGCCGGCCGTGGGCAAAAACTGATGCCCAGCCCGGTCAAGCAACTGGCCCTGGAGCACGGCATCGTCGTGCTGCAACCGCCCACACTGCGCAACGCCGAAGCCCAGGCTGAACTGGCCGCTCTGAAGCCGGACCTGTTGGTGGTGGTGGCGTACGGCCTGATCCTGCCGCAAGCGGTGCTGGATATTCCACGCCTGGGCTGCATCAACAGCCACGCCTCGCTGCTGCCACGCTGGCGCGGCGCCGCGCCGATCCAGCGCGCGGTGCAAGCCGGTGACGCCGAAAGCGGCGTGACCGTGATGCGCATGGAAGCCGGCCTCGACACCGGGCCGATGCTGCTCAAGGTCACCACGCCCATCACCGCGCAAGACACCGGCGGCAGCCTGCATGACCGCCTGGCCGAGATGGGCCCGCCTGCGGTGATCCAGGCGATTGCCGGCCTCGCTGCCGGCACCTTGGAAGGCCAAGTGCAGGACGACAGCCTCGCCACCTACGCCCACAAGCTGAACAAGGACGAAGCGCGTATCGACTGGAGCCGCCCGGCCGTTGAGCTGGAGCGCCTGGTACGTGCCTTCAACCCGTGGCCGATCGGCCACAGCACCCTCAATGGCGAAGCGCTGAAAGTCCTCGCCGCCAACCTGGCCGAAGGCCATGGCGCGCCCGGTGAAATCATCGGTGCCAGCAAGGATGGCCTGCTGGTAGCGTGCGGGGAGCAGGCCTTGTGTCTGACCCGTCTGCAATTGCCTGGCGGCAAGGCGCTGAACTTCAGCGATTTGTTCAACAGCCGTCGTGAGAAATTTGCCCCCGGCATCATCCTTGGAGTGGACGCTTGATGAACCCGCGTTTGGCCGCCGCCAAGGCCCTGGCCGCCGTGCTCAATGGCAAGGCTTCCCTGAACAGCTCGTTGCCGGTGCAACTGGATAAGGTCGAAGACCGTGATCGCGGTTTCACCCAGGACCTGGCGTTTGGCACCGCGCGTTGGCAGCCGCGTTTGTCGGCCCTAGCCGCCAAGTTGCTGCAAAAGCCGTTCAAAGCCGCCGATGCCGACGTCGAGGCGTTGCTGCTGGTGGGGCTTTACCAACTGCTCTACAGCCGCGTGCCGGCCCACGCCGCCATCGGTGAGACCGTGGGCTGCGCCGACAAGCTGAAAAAGCCCTGGGCCAAGGCCCTGCTCAACGCTGTGTTGCGCCGCGCCCAGCGTGAAAGCGAAGCCCTGCTGGCCGAACTGGAGCACGACCCGGTAGTGCGCACCGCGCACCCACGCTGGCTGCAAAAATCCCTCAAGGCGTTCTGGCCAGAGCAGTGGGAAGCCATCTGCGCCGCCAACAATGCGCACCCGCCAATGATTCTGCGGGTCAATCGCCGCCACAACAGCCGCGATGCCTATCTCACGCTGCTGGCAGATGCCGGCATCAATGCCAGCGCCTGTGTGTACAGCCAGGACGGTATCGTGCTCGAAACGGCAGGTGATGTACGCAGCCTGCCAGGCTTTGCCGAAGGCTGGATCAGCGTGCAGGACGAAGCCGCGCAATTGGCCGCCGACCTGCTCGACCTGGCGCCGGGCCAACGGGTGCTGGACGCCTGCTGCGCGCCTGGCGGCAAGACCTGCCACATCATGGAAGCCCAGCCGGGCCTGGCCGGCGTGGTTGCCGTGGACCTGGAAGCCAAGCGCCTGGTGCGTGTGCGCGAAAACCTCGCACGCCTGGGCCTGGAAGCCGAGTTGATTGCCGCCGACGGTCGCGACACCGCCACCTGGTGGGATGGCAAACCGTTCCAGCGCATCCTGCTCGACGCACCGTGCTCTGCCACCGGCGTGATCCGGCGCCACCCCGATATCAAACTGACCCGCCAACCCGATGACATCGCCGCCCTGGCCGTACTGCAAGGCGAGTTGCTGGACGCGTTGTGGCCGACGCTGGAAGTCGGTGGCATCCTGCTCTACGCCACCTGCTCGACGTTGCCGACCGAGAATACCGAGGTGATCCAAGCCTTCCTCGCCCGCACCAGCGGCGCACGGGAGTTGGACATCGCCACCACCGCCGGCATCAAGCAGCCCCATGGCCGCCAGTTGCTGGCGCAGGAAGGCGGGCACGATGGTTTCTATTACGCCAAGCTGATCAAGATTGCCGCTGCACGCGGTTGAATGGTTTTTAAGGGAGTGAACGGATGAAGATCATCATCCTCGGAGCAGGGCAGGTTGGCGGCACGCTGGCCGAGCACTTGGCCGGTGAAGCCAACGACATTACCGTGGTCGACACCGATGCCGAACGCCTGCGAAGCCTGGGCGACCGCCTGGATATCCGTACGGTGCAGGGGCGGGCCTCGTTTCCGACCGTATTGCGCCAGGCCGGCGCCGATGACGCCGACATGCTGGTGGCGGTAACCAACAGCGACGAGACCAACATGGTCGCCTGCCAGGTCGCCCACACCCTGTTCCACACCCCGACCAAGATCGCCCGGGTGCGTGAAGCGGCCTACCTGACCCGCGCCGGCCTGTTCGACAACGACGCGATTCCGGTGGATGTGCTGATCAGCCCGGAGCAAGTGGTCACTCACTACATCAAGCGCCTGATCGAAATCCCCGGCGCGCTGCAGGTGATCGACTTCGCCGAAGGCAAGGCGCAACTGGTCGCGGTCAAGGCTTACTACGGCGGCCCGCTGGTCGGCCAGCAACTGCGCCAACTGCGCGAACACATGCCCAACGTAGACACCCGAGTGGCCGCGATTTTCCGCCGCGACCGGCCGATCCTGCCCCAGGGCGACACGGTGATCGAAGCCGACGACGAAGTATTCTTCATCGCCGCCAAGGCCAATATTCGTGCCGTGATGAGTGAAATGCGCCGGCTCGACGAGAGCTACAAGCGCATCGTCATCGCGGGCGGCGGGCAGATTGGCGAGCGCCTGGCCGAGGCCATCGAAAGCCGCTACCAGGTGAAGATCATCGAGATGAACCCGGCACGCTGCCGCTATCTGTCCGATACCCTCGACAGCACCGTGGTCCTGCAAGGCAGCGCCTCGGACCGCGACCTGCTGATGGAAGAAAACATCGCCGACGCCGATATCTTCCTGGCCCTGACCAACGACGACGAAGCCAACATCATGTCATCGCTGCTGGCCAAGCGGCTGGGAGCCAAGAAGGTGATGACCATCATCAACAACCCGGCCTATGTGGACCTGATCCAGGGCGGTGACATCGACATCGCCATCAGCCCGCAATTGGCGACCATCGGCACCTTGCTGGCCCACGTGCGGCGCGGCGATATCGTCAGCGTGCACTCACTGCGCCGGGGCGCGGCGGAAGCCATCGAGGCGATTGCCCATGGCGACTCGAAGTCGAGCAAGGTGATCGGCCGGGCGATTCGCGATATCGGCTTGCCACCGGGCACCACCATTGGCGCGATCATTCGGGATGAAGAAGTGATCATCGCCCATGACGACACGGTGATCGCCACAGGGGACCATGTGATTCTGTTCCTGGTGGATAAGAAACATATCCGCGATGTGGAGAAGCTGTTCCACGTGGGGTTGAGCTTCTTCTGATCAAACGGAGTGATTGAAATGCTCGAATCCCTGGAAAAAATGCTCGCCAAGGGTGTGGATAACTCACTGCTGCGCTTTGGTTTTGGCAAGGGTTACCTGGACCTGAAGGACAACGCCAAGGCGGCTGAGCATTTGCAAAAATGCGTCGAGTTCGATCCAAAGTATTCGGCGGCGTGGAAGCTGTTGGGCAAGGCGCATGCGGGTTTGGGTGATCACGCTGCGGCGCGGCTGGCGTGGGAGCAGGGGATTGCAGCGGCCCTGGCCCATGGCGACAAGCAGGCCGAAAAAGAGATGACGGTGTTCCTGAAGAAACTCGACCGTCTGGCTTGAGGTGACCCCTGTGGGAGCTGGCTTGCCTGCGATGGCATCACCTCGGTTTGACTGCAAGACCGAGTTGCCTGCATCGCAGGCAAGCCAGCTCCCACATTAGATCTTCATGGGGTTATGGATCCGGGTGTATCAGTACCACCGCGCCTCGCCCGGCGGGCGTTTCTTGAAGCGTTTCATGCTCCACATGTACTGGCTCGGGTACGCGCCGACATAACGTTCCACCACCTTGCTCATCGCCGCGCAGGACGTGGCCGTGTCGGTGCTGTACATATCTTCCGGCGCCGCTTCCAGGATCACTTTGTAGCCCGAGCCATCCGGCAGCCGCAGGGCATGCAGGAACACACCCACCGCCTTATGCCCCGCGAGCATGTTCGGCACGAACTTGCTGGTCAGCGCCTGGGTGGCAAAGAACGGTACGAAGATTCCGGCCGACTCTGCCGGTTCCGGGTCAGCGGGGATCCCCACCTGGCCGCCCTTGCGGACTTCCTTGATCACACTGAGGATGCCTTCCTTGGTGGACGCCGCCACACGGTTGCCCAATTGCACGCGCTGTTTGCGCAGCAGTTCGTCCACCGCCTTGAGCTTGGGCGGACGATAGAAAATGATCGGTTTGCACTGGCTGCAATAGAAGTGATTCAACACTTCCCAGTTGCCCAGGTGACTGGTGATGCCCACCACACCTTTGCCCGAAGCCAACGCCTCATGCAGGACCTCCAGACCTTCGACTTCGCGCACCAGGTCGATGGAGCGCTGGGCCGGCCAGATCCAGGCGCAGGCACTTTCGGTCAGGGACTTGCCGATATCCATCAGGCTCTGGCCCACCAGGCGCTCGCGTTCGGCCGGGTCCATGTCCGGGAAACACTTGGAGAGGTTGATCCGCACCGTGTCGCGGGAGCGGTTGGGGGTTTTCCACATGATCCAGCCGATGGCCGTGCCAACCGCCTGGACGGCGCGCCAGGGCAGCAAGGCAAACAACCGAAGAGCGCCTACCAGCAAGGCGCCTTTTAACTTTTCCACAGGTCACTCCTGATGTTGTGCGGTGCGCAAAGTGCGCCATTCTACCCGGCGTTGACCAAGTCCGCGTAACGGTCGCAGTCCTGGGTGTGGTCCATGACCATGCCCGAGGCCTGCATGAACGCGTAGCAGATGGTCGGCCCGACGAACGTGAAACCGGCTTTCTTGAGGGCTTTGCTCATGGCCTCGGCCTGTGGCGTAATCGCCGGGACTTCGCTGCGGTCCTTGAAATGGTTGACCTTGGGCACGCCGCCGACAAACGACCAGAGCAACCCCACCGGGTCCTCCAGCGCCAGCCAGGCCGCGGCATTGCGCCGGGTGGCGTTGAGCTTGAGACGGTTGCGCACGATGCCCGGATCGAGCATCAATGCTTCGATCTCCGCGTCAGTCAGTTGCGCCAGGCGCTGCGCATCAAAACCAAACAAGACCTTCCGATAATGCTCGCGTTTGCGTAAAACGGTGATCCAGGACAGGCCCGCCTGGAACCCTTCGAGCAAAAGCAGTTCAAACAAACCCTGCGCATCGCGCAGCGGCGTTCCCCACTCCTGATCGTGATAAGCCATGTACAGCGGATCTTCAGAACACCAAAAGCAGCGTGGCATAAGGCTCCAGGGAGTGGTGGCAGGGCCGAATCGGGTATACTGCCGCCCTTTAAATCGCAGCCCAAGTAACAGGTGAATTTTGTGAGCCAGCCTACGCCAGCCGTGCGTACCTTCCAAGACTTGATCCTCGCCCTCCAGCAATACTGGGCCGAGCAAGGTTGTGTGGTACTTCAGCCCTACGATATGGAAGTAGGCGCCGGCACTTTCCACACCGCAACATTCCTGCGGGCCATCGGCCCGGAAACCTGGAACGCCGCTTATGTGCAGCCCAGTCGTCGTCCGACTGACGGCCGCTACGGCGAAAACCCCAACCGCCTGCAGCACTACTATCAGTTCCAGGTCGTCCTCAAGCCGAACCCGGACAACTTCCAGGAGTTGTACCTGGGCTCGTTGAAGCATGTCGGCCTGGACCCGCTGGTCCACGACATCCGTTTCGTCGAAGACAACTGGGAGTCGCCAACCCTGGGCGCCTGGGGCCTGGGCTGGGAAGTCTGGCTCAATGGCATGGAAGTGACGCAGTTCACTTACTTCCAGCAAGCCGGTGGCATCGAGTGCTACCCGGTGACCGGCGAGATCACCTACGGCCTTGAGCGCCTGGCCATGTACCTGCAAGGCGTGGACTCGGTCTACGACCTGGTGTGGGCTGACGGCCCGTTCGGCAAAGTGACCTACGGCGATGTGTTCCACCAGAACGAAGTGGAGCAATCGACCTATAACTTCGAACACGCCAACGTCGAGAAGCTGTTCGAACTGTTCGACTTCTATGAAAGCGAAGCCAAGCGCCTGATCGAACTCGACCAGCCGCTGCCGTTGCCAAGCTATGAAATGGTGTTGAAGGCGTCCCATACCTTCAACCTGCTGGACGCCCGCCGTGCCATCTCGGTAACCGCGCGCCAGCAATACATCCTGCGTGTACGCACCCTGGCGCGTGCCGTCGCCCAAGCCTACCTGCTGGCTCGCGCCAAGCTGGGCTTCCCGATGGCCACCCCGGATTTGCGTGATGAAGTGTTGGCTAAGCTGGAGGCTGCACAATGAGTGCTCAAGATTTCCTGGTTGAACTGGGCACCGAAGAGCTGCCACCCAAGGCCCTGAATACCCTGGCCGATGCATTTTTGGCCGGTATCGAAAAAGGCCTGCTGGCTGCCGGCCTGAAGTTTGAAGCCAAGAAGGTCTACGCCGCGCCACGTCGCCTGGCGGTGTTGCTGACCGCGCTGCAAACCCAGCAGCCGGACCGCAGCATCAACCTCGATGGCCCGCCACGCCAGGCCGCCTTCGATGCCGACGGCAACCCGACCCAGGCTGCCCTGGGTTTTGCCAAGAAGTGTGGTGTAGAGCTGAGCGAGATCGACCAGAGCGGCCCGAAACTGCGTTTCAGCCAGGTCATCACCGGCAAGCCGACCGCCAGCCTGCTGCCGACCATCGTTGAAGACTCGCTGAACGACCTGCCGATTCCCAAGCGCATGCGCTGGGGTGCGCGCAAAGAAGAATTCGTACGCCCGACCCAATGGCTGGTGATGCTGCTCGGTGATGACGTCATCGATTGCACCATCCTCGCCCAGAAGGCTGGCCGCGATTCCCGTGGTCACCGCTTCCACCATCCGCACAGCGTGCGCATCAGCGCACCCGCCAACTACCTCAATGACCTGCGCGCCGCCTATGTGCTGGCCGATGCCAATGAGCGACGCGAACTGATCAGCAAGCGCACCGAAGAGCTGGCCCGCTTGCAGGAAGGCACTGCCATCGTGCCGCCAAGCCTGCTCGACGAAGTGACCGCGCTGGTCGAGTGGCCTGTGCCGCTGGTGTGCTCGTTTGAAGAGCGCTTCCTCGATGTACCGCAAGAAGCCCTGATCACCACCATGCAGGACAACCAGAAGTACTTCTGCCTGCTGGACGTGGATGGCAAGTTGCTGCCGCGCTTTATCACCGTGGCCAACATCGAAAGCAAGGACCCGCAGCAGATCATCGCCGGTAACGAAAAAGTCGTGCGCCCGCGCCTGACCGACGCCGAGTTCTTCTTCAAGCAAGACAAGAAGCAAAAGCTCGAAGACTTCAACCTGCGCCTGCAGAACGTGGTGTTCCAGGAGAAGCTGGGCAGCGTCTACGACAAGGCTGTGCGGGTTTCCAAGCTGGCGGCCTACATCGCGCCACGCATTGGCGGCGATGCTGCCTTGGCCGCGCGCGCCGGCCTGCTGTGCAAATGCGACCTGGCCACCGAAATGGTCGGCGAGTTCCCGGAAATGCAAGGCGTTGCCGGTTACTACTACGCGCTCAATGACGGCGAGCCTGAAGACGTCGCCCTGGCCTTGAACGAGCAGTACATGCCACGGGGTGCCGGCGCCGAGCTGCCAAGCACCCTCACCGGTGCGGCCGTAGCCATCGCCGACAAGCTGGACACCCTGGTCGGTATCTTCGGTATCGGCATGTTGCCTACCGGCAGCAAAGACCCGTATGCCCTGCGCCGTGCGGCCCTGGGCGTGTTGCGCATCCTGATCGACAAGAAGCTGGACCTGGACCTGACCCAGGCCGTGGTGTTTGCAGTTGGTCAGTTCGGCGCCAAGGTCAAGCAAGCCGGTTTGGCCGAGCAAGTGCTGGAGTTCGTGTTCGACCGCCTGCGTGCGCGCTACGAAGACGAAGGCGTGGACGTTTCCGTCTACCTGTCGGTGCGTGCCCTGCAACCGGGTTCGGCACTGGACTTCGACCAACGTGTGCAAGCCGTACAGGCCTTCCGCAAGCTGCCGGAAGCCGATGCCCTGGCCGCCGTGAACAAGCGCGTGTCGAACCTGCTGAGCAAGGCCGAAGGCCTGGGCACCGGCGACGTCGATCCTGGCCTGTTTGCCGATGCCAAGGAGTTCTCGCTGAACTCGGCTATCGCCAAGGCAGAAAACGCAGTGAAGCCGCTGATCGCCGAACGCAACTACGCCGAAGCACTGGCGCGCCTAGCCACCTTGCGTGAGCCGGTGGATGCGTTCTTCGAAGCGGTGATGATCAACGCCGAAGATGCTGGCGTGCGGAAAAACCGCTACGCCATGCTGGCGCGTCTGCGCGGCTTGTTCGTCAACATCGCTGACATTTCGACGCTGAGCTGATCATGTTGAAACTGCTGATTCTCGATCGGGACGGGGTGATCAACTATGACTCCGACGCTTACATCAAGTCGGTAGAGGAGTGGATCCCGCTGCCCGGCTCGATCGAGGCCATCGCGCAGTTGAGCAAGGCCGGCTGGACGGTAGCCATTGCTACCAACCAGTCCGGCATCGCCCGCGGCTACTACGCCATCGCCACCCTGGACGCCATGCACGCGCGCTTGCGCACGTTGGTGGCAGAGCAGGGCGGTGAGGTGGGGCTGGTGGTGTATTGCCCCCACGGGCCGGACGAGGGCTGCGATTGCCGCAAACCCAAGCCTGGCATGTTGAAAATCATTTCAGAACATTACAAGGTGCCCCTGGCTGGGATATGGTTCGTCGGGGACAGTCTCGGTGACCTGGAGGCGGCCAAAGCCGTCGACTCTCAGCCAGTTTTGGTAAAGACCGGAAAAGGCGAAAAGACCCAGGCGAAAAACCTGCCGGTAGGCACCTTGATTTTTGACGATCTGGCGGCGGTTGCCGCAGAACTTATCAACAACTAGTCGCCCTCGACTTCCTGACCAAGGATTGTTCGGGAGTGCACTTTTAACAGGCGGGCGTTGTCCCGCAACGGTAAATGCTGCCATGTCGATTTTGCAGGCCATCAGAACCTTCTTCTTTTACCTGCTGCTGGGCACCAGTTCGTTTCTCTGGTGCACCCTGAGCTTTTTTATTGCGCCCTTTTTGCCATTCAAGGCGCGATATCGCTTTATCAACGTCTATTGGTGCCGCTGCGCGTTGTGGCTGACCAAGGTGTTCCTGGGCATCCGTTTCGAGGTCAAGGGCGCCGAGAATGTCCCGGACCAGCCGTGCGTGATCCTGTCGAACCACCAGAGCACCTGGGAGACGTTTTTTCTTTCTGCCTACTTCTCGCCCCTGAGCCAGGTGCTCAAGCGTGAGTTGCTGTTCGTACCGTTCTTTGGCTGGGCCATGGCCATGTTGCGCCCGATTGCTATCGACCGGGACAACCCCAAGGCCGCGCTCAAGCATGTGGCGAAGAAGGGTGACGAGTTGCTCAAGGACGGTGTTTGGGTACTGATCTTCCCTGAAGGCACCCGCGTACCCTTTGGCACTGTAGGCAAGTTCTCCCGAGGTGGTACGGCATTGGCCGTCAACGCCAACCTGCCGGTGCTGCCGATTGCTCACAATGCTGGCAAGTTCTGGCCCAAGGAAGGCTGGGCCAAGCGTAAAGGCACCATCACCGTGGTGATCGGCGAGCCGATGTATGCCGAAGGGGAAGGACCGCGTGCCATTGCAGCGCTCAATGACCGCGCGGCAGCCTGGAATGAAGCGCAACAGCGGGCCATGGGTTCGCTGCCGCCACTGCCGGTTGCTGAAGACCGGGCAGTGATCTGACGTTCTGTGGATAACCTGTGTACGGTTTGTTGGCGAAATGCAGTTTTTAGCTTGTAGGCTTATGATTTTATTACATATTTCTTAAGCTAATAAAACAACGAAAAACGTGCATAAGTTTTGCAGGCACTTAAAGACCGGCCCTTGTGGCCGGTTTTTTATGCACAGCTTTTTACTCTTCCCACACCAGCAGTTGCAGGCTGAAAACCGTGCCTTGCCCCACCACGCTCTCGCAGCCGATACGCCCGCCGTGGCGATCCATTACCGCCTTGACCATCGTCAGCCCCAAGCCCAAGCCTTCACTGCCCTGAGACGAGGCAAACCGCCGGTACTGGCTGAACAGCTCAGGTAGTTCTTCAGCCGCAATGCCTGGGCCTTGGTCCTGGATATGGCACACCAAGCCTTGGTCATTGCGTTCGAGCCTCACCGTAACCGTGGTGCCGGATGGGCTGTATTTGATCGCGTTCTGGATCAGGTTGAACAAGGCACGGGTCAACAGCGATTGATCCGCCAGGACCATGTCTTCACCGGCCTCGTCCAGGTCATGGACCAATTGAATATTTTTCAATTGGGCCAACAACGCCACCTGGTCAAACGCATCGAGTACCAACATCGCAAACAGGCTGGGCTGGAATTGGTAGCCGTCAGACTCAGCCTTGGCCAGTTGCACGAACGACTCGGTCAAATTCAACGCGCGGCGCACTTGCTGCTCGATCTGGGTAAACACCTGCGTGACGTCTGTGGCCTCATGCCGCTGCACGTCCAGCAACGCCAGGATTGCCGAGTGGGGTGCCCGTAGGTCATGGGACAGGAACTGCAGCAGGGTTTCACGTTGCTGTTGGGCATCACGTTCGACGCTCAGGTCGGTCAGGCTCAGCAACCAGCCCAGTGCCACGTCCCCGTCAACCGGCAACAAGGGGGCAAGTTCCAGACGCAGGCTGCGTTGCTGGATGTCTCGGAACTCGACGATTTCCAGGGCTGACAGCGGTGTATCGGGCTTGCCCTGCAACGGTGGATAACCCAGCGCCGCCAGTTGCTCCAGCAGGTTTTCGGTAATCAGCTCGTTGCCAAACACATCGCGGGCAATGCGGTTGGCCAACAGGATATCGCCCTGCGGATCGGTGATCAGCGTAGCGACCGCCAGGCATTCCAGGCCATCCGCCATGAAGCGACGGGTGTCGCGGGTCCGGCTGACGGCTTGCTCCAACGCCACAATGCGGCCCTGCAACACGTCGCCACTGCTGACGGGAACACGTCGGCGTTCCGGCAGTACCTTGGGTTCGCTGTCGAGACGCGCCAGTTCCCAGCCGAAATAGGCCAGGATCACGCTCAGGCGGCGCCAGTTCCAGATCAGGTAGCCCAGCAGCATGCCGATCAGCGTGGCGGCTGGCGACCACCAGTGGCCCAGGCGCAACAAGCCCCAGGAGGCGAGGAGGGCAGTGCTCATGCAGGCCAGGGTCAGCCACAGCGCGTAGCGTGGGCGCAACAGCAACAAGCCCATCAGCAATGCCACCATCGAGGTGGACAACAGCGTGGCCAGCCACGTTGGAAACACCGTAATACTGCGGTCTTGCAGCAGCCCGTTGAGGATATTGGCCTGAATCTCCACACCCGGTGTAGTACCGACGCTGGCCGACAGCGGCGTTACATAACGATCGCCCATGCCGGGTGCGATAGCCCCCACCAGAATCACGCGATCACGCAACAGTTGAGCCGGGACTTCACCGCGTAGGACGCTGACATAAGGGACGCTGGGAAAGCCCTCATCGGCAGCGATAAACGGAATACGGATGGCATTGTCCCGCTGCCAATCAGTAGCACCAGACGCCACTGACAACCCGGGCATATCGGTTTGCTGGCCAGTCAGTTCGAACGCCAGCCAGGCCAATTGCGGTACCAGTTGCCCAGGAGGCCCCTCACGCAGGTACAGGCTGCGCACAATGCCGTCGCTGTCAGCTTCGACGTTGATATGGCCAACGCTCCTGGCGCAATCACGCAAGGGCTGCACAGGCAGGATCTGTGTCACAGGTTGCCCCAGGCGCTGCGTGCCTTCGCGAATCAAAGGCAACAACACATTGCCGGCATTGCAGATGGCCTGAGCCAGGCGTTGGTCGTTGGCAGGCTCGCGCGCCGGCTCGCTGAAGATCACATCGAACAGGATCCCCGCAGGCTTGGCGGCACTTAAATGGTCAAGCAGATCAGCGTGCAGGCGGCGTGACCAGGGCCATTGGCCGAGTTCCTTGAGACTCATGTCGTCAATGGTCACCAACAGAATCCGCGAGTCCACGGGTAACGGCGCCAGGCGCCGCAGGCTGTCATACAACAGGTTATTCAGGGAAAGCCCGGGGCTCAGGGAGAGAAAGGCCGTCAGCGGCAGCAGGAGCAGGCTGATCCACAGCCATTCCCTGACCAGTCCATTGAACAGGCGCTGGGCCTGGGTCGGCTGGCGCTGTTCAGCCCGACGCCACCACTTCACCGTCCGAACGCCGCGGTGCTACTGCACACGGGTGGCAGGTGGGTAATAAAAGATGTCATAAACGCCTGCCTCTCCTTCCAGTCCCTGGTCATCGAAGGCCGACACGCGAACGTGATAGAACGAGGCCTTCAGTCCAGTGAAGCTCAAGCGTGGCTCACTGGAGAAGTTTTCCTGCTTGATGTTCATGAACGTTGTATCGGTAGCCACTTGCGCACGATAGCGCCGGGCACCCGGTTGCGGATGCAGGATCAACGTCCAGACTGGCGCGTCGCCTTTCTGGCCGTCCTGGCCCATCAGGCGCGGAGCGGGCAATAGGTCGACCGTCTTCAACTCACCCTGTGTCTTGAGCAATACACCTTGCCGGGCACCGACCTTCAGTTCTCCTTCCACCGGGCCCGTCTGCGGCTTTTTCTTGACCTGTCGGCCCACCGGCGGCGGCTCGGTACGGCTGGCGGCTACCTGACCGTTGAGCACCTCGACAACCGATTGCTGATCGTCGTTACGCACACGAAAGTGTGTACCGCGCACGCCCAGTACGCCCACCGGGGTCACGATCTGAAAACGGTCATAGTCGCTGGCGCGCTTGAGTACGTAGGCTTCCACTTGTCCTTGTTGCAGGATTACCTGGGGGATCGCCTGCTCCTCCACCAGGTGCAAACGCACCTCGGAGCTGGAGGGCAGGACAATCCGCGAGCCATCACCCAGCAACAAGCTGACAAACGCCGATGGCGAGGTTTTTACACTTTCCTGCTCATCGATCAGCATGCCTTCTTCCAACACACTGGGGCGCCCCTTGGCATCCAGCTTCCAGGCTTCACCGTTGAGGTGCTGGACTACAGCAGGCAGCGGTTGCGCCCTGCACAGCAGGTTGTCATCAATGTAGGGCGCTCGCACAGGTGCAGATTTTTTGGCCAGGGCCAAGGGACTGTTGATACAGAGCGCCAGGACCAGGCCTGAGCCCAGCAGCGAGGAAAGGGCGGAGCGATAGTGACGGGGAGAGAGAGTCATGGTGCTCATCAAGGGTCTAGTTCTAAAGGTTCATCAGACTGCACGTTCAGAAAGCGTCTTGCGGTGGCAGGACCTTGAATGATGCCTACGATACCCGATGACGTATCGCACTCGATAGCCGTAGAAGGCATGACGGGATTTACGGGGAAGGTGACACATCCCTGTGTCTGCCGGATCGACAATGCCGAACCGGGTGTACATCGAAGAAATACTGTCCCTCACATCCCTCCGACAGCAGCCCGAACAAGCTCCAGACTACGGATGATACGTCCCTGTATCGAGCGCGCTTCCCGCGTGCGCCCTCCCTGTGGTCACTCAGCGATAGAGAATTTACCTACAAGCAAGGTGCATAGGGCGGCATCGCAACATTTGTTCAGATTTAAAAGATCCAGCGTTGGTCCTGGTCAAGCACGCTGCCTTGTTGAACACCTTGCGGGGCATCAACTTCCCAGAATCCAGCGTAACCAAGGGCGTCTACAGACTCGCTGTACACTTGAACTTGCTTGGCAGGAGCACTACGGGCATCCACCATTTCCGTCCCCAAACCTGTGGCCACAACCAATATCAACATCTTTCCCCACACACTGACCTTCTGCACGAGACTCACTCGTCCCGACAGCGCATAAAACCTGATTGCCATTGATCCTTTTCCTGAGGGGCTTGAGCCGGTATCTTTCCAGCTGGGTACAGATGTTTAACGGCCTTAGGGCTATTTGATATCAGCGTACCGAGAGATTCAGGGGACTTGAGAAACTGGCCATAATTGTTCAGATTCAACGGTGAACTAGTACGCTCTCTTCAACCGCTGCAACACTCTTCAAGAAGAAAGGACCCTCCCATGCGTGTCGCGATACTGGATGACGAACCTGCCGAATTGCGGCGGGTGGAACAGACACTGCGACAAATCCCGAGTGCCTCGGAGCAGCCATGGACGCTGCATTGCTTCGAGCGCGGCGAAGACTTGCTGCGCCAACTGCGCCGAGAAACTTTCGATTTACTGGTACTCGACTGGCAGTTGCCGGACCTGAGCGGCATCGCGATCCTGCGCTGGACCCGTGAACACATGGAGGCGCCCCCTCCCGTGATCATGCTGACCAGCCGCGATGCCGAGAGCGATATCGTCCAGGCACTGAACAGCGGCGCTGATGACTATGTCAGCAAACCGTTTCGCCCCAACGAGCTAAAGGCCCGGGTGAGTGCAGTCTTGCGTCGTCACGGCCTGCAGAAATCTGCTGCAACCGAAGTGCTGGTTTTCAACGACCTGACCTTCGACGATGCCGAGCTGACGGTCAGCCGCGCCGGTGATCCAATCAACCTGACCGAAAGGGAATATCGCCTGGCACGCTGCCTGTTCGCCAACCTGGCGCGGCCGCTGTCCCGGGAATATCTCTATGAACGGTTCTGGACCCATGAAGAAATGGTGTCTTCGCGGCCGTTGGATACCCATATCTATCGGCTACGGAACAAGCTTGGACTGACCCCGGAACGGGGTTGGCAGTTACTGACGATCTATGGGTATGGCTATCGATTGGAGAGCGTGACCGCGGCTACGGCATAGCTAATGTTCCACGTGGAGCATTTTAAAAAGGCCTGAAATCCGGGCAATAAAAAAGGCCAACGTTTGACGTTGGCCTTTTTTGTTTCGCAATGGCGTTATCAGAAGTCCAGGTTGGACACTGCCAGGGCATTGCTCTCGATGAAGTCACGACGTGGCTCGACCGCATCACCCATCAGGGTGTTGAAGATCTGGTCCGCGCCAATGGCGTCTTCGATGGTCACACGCAACATGCGACGCTGCGCTGGGTCCATGGTGGTTTCCCACAGCTGGTCAGGGTTCATCTCGCCCAGACCTTTGTATCGCTGAATGGTGTGACGCTTGGTGCTTTCGGCCATCAACCAGTCCAGTGCTTCCTTGAACTCCTTGACCTGCTTCTTGCGTTCGCCGCGCTGAATATAAGCGCCGTCGTCCAACAGGGTGCTCAGTTGCGCGCCCAGGGTAACCACGGTCTTGTAATCGTTGCTGCCAAAGAAGTCGCGGTTGAAGGTGACGTAGTTCGACAAGCCGTGGGAGATCAGTTCGACCTCTGGCAGCCAGACGTTACGTTCACGGTCTTCACGCAGGCTGGCTTTGTACACCAGGCCGGACTTCTCGACAGTGCGCAGACGGACTTCGTACTGGGCCAGCCAATCCTGCATCACTGCGTGATCGCCCAACTGTTCCAGGCTGACAGCTGGCAGGTAGATGAAGTGCTCGGTCAGCTCCTGAGGGTACAGGCGCGACAAACGCTTGAGGGTCTTCATCACCATGCGGAAGTCGTTTACCAGGCGCTCCAGCGCCTCACCGGAGATGCCCGGGGCTTCATCGTTCAAGTGCAGGCTGGCATCTTCCAGGGCCGACTGCGTCATGTACTCTTCCATGGCGTCGTCGTCTTTGATGTATTGCTCTTGCTTGCCCTTTTTCACTTTGTACAACGGTGGCTGGGCGATGTAGATGTAGCCACGCTCGATCAGCTCCGGCAACTGACGGAAGAAGAAGGTCAGCAGCAGGGTACGGATGTGCGAACCGTCGACGTCCGCATCGGTCATGATGATGATGTTGTGGTAGCGCAGCTTGTCGATGTTGTACTCGTCGCGACCAATGCCACAGCCCAGGGCGGTGATCAAGGTGCCGACTTCCTGGGAGGAAATCATCTTGTCGAAACGGGCTTTCTCGACGTTGAGGATCTTACCCTTCAACGGCAGGATCGCCTGGGTGCGGCGGTTACGACCCTGCTTGGCGGAACCGCCAGCAGAGTCACCTTCCACCAGGTACAGTTCGGAGAGGGCAGGGTCCTTCTCCTGGCAGTCGGCCAGTTTGCCCGGCAAACCAGCGATATCCAGCGCGCCTTTACGACGAGTCATTTCACGGGCTTTACGCGCCGCTTCACGAGCCCGTGCCGCATCGATCATCTTGCCGACGACCAGCTTGGCTTCGTTGGGGTTTTCCAGCAGGAAGTCAGAGAAGTACTTGCCCATTTCCTGTTCGACAGCGGTCTTCACTTCGGAAGAAACCAGCTTGTCTTTGGTCTGGGAGCTGAACTTAGGATCCGGAACCTTGACCGAAATAATTGCGGTCAGACCTTCACGCGCATCATCACCGGTGGTGGCGACTTTGTGCTTCTTCGCCAGGCCTTCAGCTTCGATGTAGGTGTTCAGGTTACGCGTCAGGGCCGAACGGAAACCCACCAGGTGAGTACCGCCATCGCGCTGAGGAATGTTGTTGGTGAAGCACAACAGGTTCTCGTTGAAGCTGTCGTTCCACTGCAGGGCGATTTCCACGCCGATGCCGTCTTCACGCTGGATGTTGAAGTGGAACACCTGGTTGACCGCAGTCTTGTTGGTGTTCAGGTATTCAACGAACGCACGCAGGCCGCCTTCGTACTTGAACAGTTCTTCCTTGCCGCTGCGCTCGTCCTTGAGGACGATACCCACACCGGAGTTGAGGAAGGACAGTTCACGAATCCGCTTGGCCAAGATGTCCCAGCTGAAGTGGATATTCTTGAAGGTGTCAGCCGAAGGCTTGAAGTGAATCTGGGTACCGGTGGTTTCGCTTTCACCAACGATCGCCATCGGTGCCTGAGGCACACCATGGACGTAGGTCTGTTCCCAGATCTTGCCACTACGGCGAACGGTCAGGATCAGTTCTTCCGACAGGGCGTTTACCACCGACACACCTACACCGTGCAAGCCGCCGGATACTTTGTAGGAGTTGTCATCGAACTTACCGCCGGCGTGGAGCACAGTCATGATGACCTCTGCCGCCGATACGCCTTCTTCTTTATGCACATCTACCGGAATGCCGCGACCGTTGTCGCGTACGGTGATGGACTCGTCCGGGTGGATAATGATGCTGATGTCGTCGCAGTGGCCGGCCAGTGCTTCGTCGATGGAGTTGTCGACCACCTCGAACACCATGTGGTGCAGACCGCTACCATCATCGGTGTCGCCAATGTACATACCGGGACGTTTGCGTACGGCATCCAAACCTTTCAGCACTTTAATGCTGGTCGAGTCGTACGTGTTTTCTTCGCTCATGCCTTCACTCCCGATGGTCGTGGGTCTGGGTGATACGGCCTTGTTCCACGTGGAACAAAGCGACTGGCGTTTCCGTCTGCCAGCCTTCCCTCAATAATTCGTGGTCTACACAGGTAATAAACACCTGGCAGCGTAAGTCTTCCAACAAGCGGCATAGCGCGCGGCGGTGTTGCTCGTCCAGTTCAGACGGCAAATCATCCACCAGATAAATACATTGGCCTCGCCGGGCTTGGCTGACCAAATGCCCTTGGGCAATACGTAAAGCACAGACCACCAACTTTTGCTGACCACGAGACAAAATGTCCGCAGCGTTATGAGCGCCTAACCTAAGGCGCAGATCAGCTCGTTGGGGTCCAGCCTGCGTATGACCTATTTGCTGATCCCGTTGCAGGGACGTTGCGAGTACTGCACTCAGCTCTCGCTCTTTATCCCAACCGCGGTAGTAGCTCAACGTCAGCCCCTCAAGTTCCAACAACTCACTCAAGGTCTGTTCAAAGACTGGTTTCAAGGCTTTGATATAGGCGCGGCGGTATTCATCTATTTCGTCGCTGGCCAGGCACAGTTCACGGTCCCAGGCCGCTTGCGAAGCGACGTCAAGTGTACCATGCCGCAGCCATGAGTTCCGCTGCCGCAGGGCCTTCTGCAGGCGCTGCCAAGTGGCCATGAACCGCGGTTCCACGTGGAACACTCCCCAATCGAGGAACTGCCGGCGAATTTTGGGTGCCCCCTCCAGCAAGCGGAAGCTGTCAGGGTTGATCAATTGCAGAGGCAGGATTTCCGCCAGTTGCGCCGCACTGCGCGCATTCTGCCCATCGATACGGATCTGGAACTCCCCCTGGCGATCACGGGATATCCCCAGGCTGCTGTGCCCGCCTTGCGCCAGTTCAACCTGGCCAAATACGGTGCACGCCAATTGCTCGTACTGAATCACCGGTAACAGGCGAGCACTGCGAAAGGAACGAGCCAGGCCCAGCAGATGAATGGCTTCCAGCACGCTGGTTTTGCCACTGCCGTTGGCGCCGTGGAGAATATTGATGCGGGGGGAGGGGGAGAAGGTCACCGGGTGCAAATTGCGCACCGCGGTGACCGAGACGCGACTGAGGGACATCTAGCTTCTGCTGAGCATGATTACAGGCGCATCGGCATAACAACATAAGCCGAGTCGTCGTTATCGGATTCTTGCACCAGTGCACTGCTATTAGAGTCGGACAGGATCAGGCGAACCTGTTCGGTCGTCATCACACCCAGCACGTCCAGCAGGTAGCTCACGTTGAAGCCAATCTCCAGCGAGCCGCCGTTGTAATCAACGCTGATTTCTTCTTCCGCTTCTTCCTGCTCCGGGTTATTGGCCTGGATTTTCAATTGGCCATTGGCCAATTGCAGGCGAATACCGCGGTACTTTTCGTTGGACAGGATCGCGGTACGGCTGAACGCTTCACGCAGGGCCTGACGATCACCGATCACCAGCTTGTCACCGCCTTTGGGCAGTACGCGCTCGTAGTCCGGGAACTTGCCGTCTACCAGCTTGGATGTGAAGGTGAACTCACCCGTGGTCGCACGGATGTGATGCTGGCCCAGGACGATGCTGACATTGCCATCCGGCTCGGTGAGCAGGCGCGCCAGTTCCAGGATACCTTTGCGCGGCACGATGACCTGGTGGCGGTCCGGCTGGCCGATATCGGCCTTCATCGAACACATTGCCAGACGGTGACCGTCGGTAGCCACGGCGCGGATGATGCCTTCGGAGACTTCCAACAGCATGCCGTTGAGGTAGTAACGCACATCCTGCTGGGCCATGGCGAAGCTGGTGCGTTCGATCAAACGACGCAGTCGGCTTTGTTCCAGGCTGCAGGTCAACGAGCCCGGACCTTCTTCCACCGTCGGGAAGTCATTGGCTGGCAAGGTCGACAGGGTAAAACGGCTACGCCCGGCCTTGACCACCAGCTTCTGCTCATCGACCTTGATGTCGATCAGCGCGTCATTGGGCAGGCTTTTGCAGATATCCATCAGCTTGCGCGCAGGCACAGTGATCTCGCCAGGCTCGGCGGGCTCTTCCAGCTGTACACGGCCAACCAGTTCGACTTCCAGGTCGGTACCGGTCAAGGACAACTGCTGGCCTTCGACAACCAACAATACGTTGGAAAGCACCGGCAAGGTCTGTCGGCGCTCGACGACGCCTGCGACCAGTTGCAGGGGTTTCAACAGGGCTTCGCGTTGAATGGTGAAATGCATGGTCTAGTCCCTTGCCTTAATAAGCTGCGCTGGTGTTCATCAAGTGGTCAGTGTACGCAGCAGGTTCTTGTAGTCCTCGCGAATATCCGCGTCGGATTCCTTAAGTTCGTTGATCTTGCGGCACGCGTGCAAGACCGTGGTGTGGTCGCGACCACCAAACACATCGCCGATTTCCGGCAGGCTGTGGTTGGTCAGCTCCTTGGAGAGCGCCATGGCCACCTGCCGGGGACGGGCTACCGAGCGCGAACGGCGCTTGGACAGCAGGTCGGAAATCTTGATCTTGTAGTACTCGGCCACGGTGCGCTGGATGTTATCCACACTCACCAGTTTGTCCTGCAGTGCCAGCAAGTCCTTCAAGGATTCGCGAATCAGCTCGATGGTGATATCGCGACCCATGAAGTGCGAGTGAGCGATGACGCGCTTGAGCGCGCCTTCGAGCTCACGCACGTTGGAGCGAATGCGTTGGGCGATGAAGAATGCCGCGTCGTGCGGCAGATCGACTTTCGCCTGGTCGGCCTTTTTCATCAGGATCGCAACCCGGGTTTCAAGTTCCGGCGGCTCTACCGCAACGGTCAGGCCCCAGCCGAAGCGCGATTTGAGGCGCTCTTCCAGGCCTTCGATTTCCTTCGGGTAACGGTCACTGGTGAGAATGACCTGCTGGCCACCTTCAAGCAGGGCATTGAACGTGTGGAAAAACTCTTCCTGGGAACGTTCCTTGCGCGCGAAGAATTGAATGTCATCGATCAGCAGCGCATCGACCGAGCGATAGAAGCGCTTGAATTCGTTGATCGCATTGAGCTGCAACGCCTTGACCATGTCGGCCACGAAGCGCTCCGAGTGCAGGTACACGACCTTGGCATTCGGGTTCTTCTTTAATAGGTGGTTACCCACAGCGTGCATCAAGTGCGTCTTACCCAAGCCAACACCGCCATAAAGGAAGAGCGGGTTGTAACCGTGCTTGGGATTGTCGGCAACCTGCCAGGCCGCGGCGCGGGCCAGTTGGTTGGATTTACCTTCGACGAAATTTTCAAAGGTAAAGGTGCGGTTCAGGTAGCTGGTGTGCTTGAGCGCACCTTCAACCTGGACTGTGCGCTGTTCGGCGCGTACCGGCGCCTGCTGCGAACTGGCACCTGCCATCGGGTCGAAGCTGTCGCGGGACGGCTCTTCACTGACCGGCGCATTTTTTTGCGCCACGGATTTGCTCGGGGCGGGCGCAGCAGGTGCTGATGCGTGGTTGACCGGCGCTGCAGCAGCCTGGGCATGCGATGCAGCGGCAGCCAGGGGTGCATTCGGAGCGGCACGCGGTGCCGAGCTGCGTTTGCTACCTATTAGTAAGGAGAGGGCTGGAGCCATCCCGTTGCCATGCTCGTCGAACAATTCGAGAACGCGGCCCAGGTACTTCTCGTTGACCCAGTCGAGAACAAAACGATTGGGTGCGTAGACACGCAACTCGTCGCCTTCGGCTTCGACCTGTAGCGGACGGATCCAGGTGTTGAATTGCTGGGCAGGCAGCTCATCGCGCAAAAGCTCCACGCACTGCTGCCAAAGTTCCACTGACACGGATATCCCCTAAGTTGAAAGCCGGTGAGGCAAAAACAGCCGCCATTGTAGCGGCGAGCGGGCCACTTATCCACATGTAGGTTGCTCACAGGCCACCAAGAATCAATGCCTTAACCCTAAAAAAGGCGACCAATGGTCTGTGCATAAGCTCTGTGGATAAGCGGCCCTGAGCTCGTTGTACAAGTGGGGTCGAAAGTCTGTGGGTAACCAGCCTGTGGATAAGTAGCCATTCCACACACAGCTTATCCGATAGCGCAGCACAGGCAGAGCACCGTTTCTCCCCCGTGTTGTCATTCTCTGTACAGCACGTGGAACAAGGCCTTAAGTCAGTTATCCACAGATGATCGGTCCCCTAGCTTTTATAAGCTTTACAGAAAAGCTTTAAATAACTTCCTTCTTTATTTTTATATCTATGGCATTGCTCATGAAAGTCGAACCTCAGGGAATCGGTCCCAAGGCCTTCAGATATCTAATTGCAGGAATAGCTGGTTGGAAATTGACCTAGAGGCTTGCTTTCTCTAGAATCCCCGGTCTCTTAAAACGGGGGCCATTCCGGCCCGTTGTGGACGAACCAGGTAACACGCCATGAAACGTACTTTCCAACCAAGCACCATCAAACGCGCCCGTACCCACGGTTTCCGTGCTCGCATGGCTACCAAGAACGGCCGTGCTGTCCTGTCGCGTCGCCGCGCCAAAGGTCGTGCGCGTCTGGCAGTTTGATAATCCGGTACTGGTGGTGAGTCAGGACTTCAGTCGGGAAAAGCGTCTGCTAACCCCCCGGCATTTCAAGGCAGTCTTTGACTCCCCCACCGGCAAGGTTCCGGGGAAAAATCTCCTGCTCCTTGCGCGTAACAACGATCTGGATCACCCCCGTCTCGGGTTGGTGATCGGCAAGAAGAGCGTAAAGCTCTCCGTTGAGCGCAATCGCCTCAAGCGTCTGATGCGCGAATCGTTTCGCCTCCACCAGGACACTCTGGTTGGTTGGGATATTGTTATCGTCGCGCGCAAAGGCTTGGGGGACGTAGAAAACCCCGAATTGATTCAGCATTTCGGCAAGCTCTGGAAACGTTTGGCTCGCACCAGCAAGCCAACCCCAGCAGTCAGCCCCGAAACTGTAGGGGTAGACAGCACTGATGCGTAAACTGGCCCTCGTTCCGATCCAGTTTTACCGTTATGCCATTAGTCCGCTGATGGCCAGCCACTGTCGTTTCTACCCCAGTTGTTCCTGCTACGCGTATGAAGCCATAGAAAATCATGGCCTTCTACGCGGTGGCTGGCTGACCTTTCGTCGTTTAGGTCGCTGTCATCCGTGGAATCCCGGTGGTTATGACCCGGTTCCGCCTATCCCTACCTCCCGTTCTTCTTCGATGGCCGAGTAATCATGGATATTAAACGCACGATCCTGATCGTCGCCCTGGCAATCGTGTCCTACGTTATGGTTCTGAAATGGAACCAGGACTATGGCCAGGCTGCCCTGCCGACTCAGAATGTTGCTACCAATCAGTCTGCTCCTGCTATTGCAGATGCACCGTTGGGTAACAATGCTTCCGCCAGTGCCGATGTACCCAGCGCGAATGCCGATACCAGCACCCCTGTAGACAACGCGGTCATCACCAATAAAGACCTCATCCACGTCAAAACGGATGTACTGGACCTGGCGATCGATCCACAGGGCGGCGATATTGCCCAGCTGAAATTGCCACTGTATCCACGTCGCCAAGACCATCCGGATGTTCCATTCCAGTTGTTCGATAACGGTGGCGAACGTGTTTATCTGGCGCAAAGCGGCCTGACTGGCACTGATGGTCCTGATGCTCGCGCTACCGGTCGTCCGGTTTATTCGACCGAACAGAAGACTTATCAACTGGCTGATGGCCAAAACCAGTTGAACGTCGACCTGAAATTCAGTCACGACGGCGTCAATTACATCAAGCGTTTCAGCTTCACTCGTGGTTTGTACGATCTGAAAGTCACCTATCTGATCGACAACACCAGCGAAAAAGCCTGGACGGGCAACTTGTTTGCCCAGCTCAAGCGTGATGGCAGCTCCGATCCTTCTTCCAGCACAGCCACCGGCACCGCGACTTACCTGGGCGCCGCCCTATGGACAAGTAGCGAGCCGTACAAAAAAGTGTCGATGAAAGATATCGACAAGGGCGCGCTGAAAGAGACGGTACAAGGTGGTTGGGTAGCCTGGCTGCAACACTACTTTGTAACTGCATGGATCCCGAACAAGGGCGAAGCCAACCTGGTTCAGACCCGCAAGGACAACCAGGGCAACTACATCATTGGTTTCACTGGCCCGGCGTTGAGCGTTGCACCAGGTGCCAAGGCTGAAACCAGCGCCACCTTGTATGCCGGCCCAAAAAGCCAGGCAGTACTCAAGGAGTTATCCCCAGGTCTGGAACTGACTGTGGATTACGGCATTCTGTGGTTCATTGCCCAGCCAATCTTCTGGTTGCTGCAACATATCCACAGCATCGTTGGTAACTGGGGCTGGTCGATCATCTTCCTGACCATGCTGATCAAAGGGATTTTCTTCCCGCTGTCGGCCGCCAGCTACAAATCGATGGCCCGTATGCGTGCGGTTGCACCGAAACTGGCTGCACTGAAAGAGCAACATGGCGACGACCGGCAGAAAATGTCGCAAGCCATGATGGAGCTGTACAAGAAAGAGAAGATCAACCCGTTGGGTGGATGCTTGCCGATTCTGGTACAGATGCCGGTATTCCTGTCGCTGTATTGGGTGCTCCTGGAAAGCGTGGAAATGCGCCAGGCGCCGTTCATGCTGTGGATAACTGACTTGTCGATCAAAGACCCGTTCTTTATCCTGCCGATCATCATGGGCGCGACCATGTTCATCCAGCAGCGTCTGAACCCGACTCCTCCGGATCCGATGCAGGCCAAGGTGATGAAAATGATGCCAATCATCTTCACCTTCTTCTTCCTGTGGTTCCCGGCTGGTCTGGTTCTGTACTGGGTGGTCAACAACGTGTTGTCGATCTCTCAACAGTGGTACATCACACGTAAGATCGAAGCGGCTGCCAAAAAAGCCGAGGCGTAACTTACTCTGTGGATAACCACTCAAGACGCCCCCTCGTGGGGCGTTTTGCATTCTGTCACTTTTGTCTGGGAAACCGCTGATGAGCGCTCCTCGTGAAACCATCGCTGCCGTCGCCACTGCTCAAGGCCGGGGCGGTGTCGGTATCGTTCGTATTTCCGGGCCGCTTGCCGGCATCGCAGCCCAAGCCATCAGCGGGCGTGAGCTAAAGCCCCGGTATGCGCATTACGGGCCTTTTTTCGGCGAGGAGCTTGAGGTACTGGATGAGGGCCTGGCCCTGTATTTCCCGGGACCGAACTCATTCACCGGTGAAGATGTGCTGGAACTGCAAGGCCATGGCGGTCCTGTCGTCCTGGATATGCTGTTGCAACGCTGCCTGCAATTGGGTTGTCGCCTGGCCCGGCCGGGTGAGTTCAGCGAGCGCGCGTTTCTCAATGACAAACTCGATCTGGCCCAAGCCGAGGCGATTGCCGACCTGATCGAGGCCAGTTCTGCACAGGCCGCACGCAATGCGTTGCGCTCGCTGCAGGGGGCGTTTTCTCTGCGTGTGCATAACCTCACCGAGCAACTGATCAGTTTGCGCATCTATGTCGAGGCAGCCATTGATTTCCCGGAAGAGGAAATCGACTTTCTCGCCGATGGCCATGTCCTGGCCATGCTCGATAAGGTTCGCGATGAGTTATCCACAGTCCTGAAGGAAGCCGGGCAGGGCGCACTGCTGCGTGATGGCATGACAGTGGTGATTGCTGGTCGGCCCAATGCCGGCAAGTCCAGTTTGCTCAACGCTCTTGCGGGTCGTGAAGCGGCCATTGTCACCGAGATTGCCGGTACCACCCGGGATATCCTGCGTGAACATATCCACATTGATGGCATGCCGCTACACGTGGTCGATACCGCCGGCTTACGCGATACCGATGACCAAGTGGAAAAAATCGGTGTGGAACGGGCGCTCAAGGCTATCGGTGAAGCCGATCGGGTGCTGTTGGTGGTGGATGCGACAGCACCTGAGGCAGTGGATCCTTTTGCGCTGTGGCCCGAATTCCTTGAACAACGGCCGGACTCGGCCAAAGTCACGTTGATTCGCAACAAAGCAGACCTGACGGGTGAAGCCATTGCCCTGGAAGTCAGCGACGATGGCCATGTCACGATCAGCCTCAGCGCCAAGTCTGCAGGCGATGGCCTGGAACTGCTGCGCGATCATCTCAAGGCGTGCATGGGTTATGAACAGACCTCGGAAAGCAGCTTCAGTGCTCGTCGCAGGCACCTTGAGGCCCTACGCCATGCCAGTGCCGCCCTTGAGCACGGTAGGACACAGCTGACGCTGGCGGGTGCAGGAGAGCTGCTGGCCGAGGATTTACGGCAGGCGCAGCAACTGCTGGGGGAAATTACCGGGGCATTCAGCTCCGATGATCTGCTCGGCAGGATCTTTTCCAGCTTCTGCATCGGTAAATAACCCTTCGTTGTTCACAGACAGGCCATTCGTGCCTGTCTGTTTTGCCCATTTCAGGGCACACCTTCGTATTTCCTGACATTTACCTCACACCGAGGTGCCTTGCCGTGGGTGAAATTTGCCGTGTGCGACACTTTTCTGTGGATTAAGCCCTGTGAATAACCGCCCCTGTGCCCGGTTGATAACAGGGCTTGAAACCTGAGTAAAAACCCATCTGTGGATAAGCACCTGTTTAATCCACAGGCTTAGAGCACTTATCCAAGGGCCTCATTGGCACCTAACCACAGACTTTTGAATCTCTGTACATAACGTGAATAAAGGCCTGTAGAGATCTATCCACAGAAAGTAGGCTCAGTAGAAATAAACATAAAAACAAAGATTTAATAAATTTCTCTCTTTTAATTTCTATTACCTCTGATTCATCCACAGCTGGTTAAATTTTGTGCAAAGGGTTCTTTAGGAAGGGCTAAGTCCCTATACTTGCCGCCATAGCTCTATAACTCTTTCAACAAACAATTCCTGATTACCTACATAAGCAGGCACGAGGTGCGTGGTGGATTTCCCTTCCCGTTTTGAAGTGATCGTCATCGGCGGCGGTCATGCCGGTACCGAGGCAGCACTGGCGTCAGCCCGCATGGGGGTTAAAACCCTGTTGCTGACGCACAACGTGGAAACCCTCGGTGCCATGAGTTGCAACCCCGCCATCGGTGGGATTGGCAAAAGCCATCTGGTCAAGGAAATCGATGCCCTTGGCGGTGTGATGGCCATGGCTACCGACAAGGGTGGCATTCAATTTCGCGTGCTCAACAGCCGCAAAGGCCCGGCCGTGCGTGCTACCCGGGCACAAGCCGACCGCATCCTGTACAAGGCCGCGGTGCGCGAAACCCTGGAAAACCAGCCCAACCTGTGGATATTTCAGCAGGCTGCTGACGACCTGATCGTCGAACAAGACCAGGTGCGCGGCGTTGTCACGCAAATGGGCCTGCGTTTCTTTGCAGAATCCGTGGTGCTGACCACCGGCACGTTCCTCGGTGGACTTATCCACATCGGGATGCAGAACTATTCGGGTGGCCGTGCCGGTGATCCGCCGTCCATCGCCCTGGCTCATCGCCTGCGCGAACTGCCACTGCGTGTCGGTCGCCTGAAAACCGGGACCCCGCCGCGTATCGACGGGCGTTCTGTGGATTTCTCGGTGATGACCGAGCAAGCCGGGGACACGCCAATCCCAGTGATGTCGTTCATGGGCTCCAAAGAGCAGCACCCCAAACAGGTGAGTTGCTGGATTACCCACACCAATGCGCGGACCCACGAAATCATCGCGGCCAATCTTGATCGTTCGCCGATGTATTCCGGGGTGATCGAAGGTATTGGCCCACGTTATTGCCCATCGATCGAAGACAAGATCCACCGCTTTGCCGACAAGGAAAGCCACCAGGTCTTTATCGAGCCGGAAGGTTTGACTACCCACGAGCTGTACCCGAACGGGATTTCTACTTCCCTGCCATTCGACGTGCAAATCCAGATCGTGCAGTCGATTCGCGGCATGGAAAACGCGCACATCGTGCGACCTGGCTACGCCATCGAGTACGACTACTTCGATCCGCGGGACTTGAAATACAGCCTGGAAACCAAAGTGATCGGCGGTCTGTTCTTCGCCGGGCAAATCAATGGCACCACCGGTTACGAAGAAGCCGGCGCCCAGGGTTTGCTGGCCGGGACCAACGCGGCATTGCGCGCCCAGGGCAAAGACAGCTGGTGCCCGCGTCGCGATGAAGCGTACATCGGCGTGTTGGTTGACGACCTGATTACCCTCGGGACCCAGGAACCGTACCGGATGTTCACCTCCCGGGCCGAATATCGCCTGATCCTGCGCGAAGACAACGCCGACCTGCGCCTGACCGAAAAAGGTCGCGAGCTGGGCCTGGTCGATGACGCCCGTTGGGCAGCGTTCTGCAAAAAACGCGAGAGCATCGAAGTCGAAGAGCAGCGCCTGAAAAGTACCTGGGTGCGCCCGGGCACTGAGCAGGGCGATGCGATTGCCGAAAAATTCGGCACGCCGCTGACTCACGAATACAATCTGTTGAACCTGCTGTCCCGTCCGGAAATCGACTACGCTGGTCTGGTCGAAGTGACTGGTGGCGGTGCAGAAGATCCACAGGTGGCCGAGCAGGTCGAAATCAAGACCAAATATGCCGGTTACATTGACCGCCAGCAGGACGAAATCGCCAGGCTGCGCGCCAGTGAAGACACCAAGCTGCCTGTGGATATCGATTACACCGGGATTTCCGGCCTATCGAAAGAGATTCAAAGCAAGCTGGGGATAACTCGTCCCGAGACCCTGGGCCAGGCTTCCCGTATCCCGGGTGTCACCCCGGCAGCCATTTCGCTGTTGATGATTCATTTGAAAAAACGCGGCGCGGGCCGTCAGTTGGAGCAAAGCGCTTGAGTTCGTTGGTCACCTCGCAACACGCCGAAGAGTTATCCACAGGTGCGCGCCAATTGGGCGTGGACCTGACCGAAGCCCAGCACGAGTTGCTGTTGGGCTACCTGGCCCTGTTGATCAAATGGAACAAGGCCTACAACCTCACTGCGGTGCGCGATCCGGACGAAATGGTCTCTCGGCATCTGCTCGACAGCTTGAGCGTGATGCCGTTTATCGAAAACGGCCGCTGGCTGGACGTCGGCAGTGGCGGTGGCATGCCCGGCATCCCCCTGGCGATCCTGTTTCCCGAGTCGCAAGTGACCTGCCTGGACAGCAACGGCAAGAAAACCCGCTTCCTGACCCAGGTCAAACTCGAACTCAAGCTGGACAACCTGCAAGTTATCCACAGCCGCGTCGAAGCCTTCACGCCTGAACTGCCTTTCAACGGAATTGTTTCCCGGGCTTTCAGCAGCATGGAGAACTTCAGCAACTGGACCCGTCACTTGGGCGACCTGGACACCCGTTGGCTGGCAATGAAGGGCGTTCATCCAAGCGACGAGCTGTTAGCATTGCCGGCAGACTTCCACCTCGATAGCGAACACGCCTTGGCCGTACCCGGTTGCCAAGGCCAACGCCATCTGCTGATACTGCGCCGCACGGCATGATTGGGAACACAAGCAAGAATGGCTAAGGTATTCGCGATAGCGAACCAGAAAGGTGGCGTGGGCAAAACCACCACCTGCATCAACCTCGCAGCATCCCTGGTCGCTACCAAGCGTCGGGTGCTGTTGATCGACCTCGATCCACAGGGCAACGCCACCATGGGTAGCGGTGTGGATAAACACGGCCTGGAAAACTCGGTCTACGACTTGCTGATTGGCGAGTGCGACCTGGCCCAGGCCATGCACTATTCCGAGCACGGCGGTTATCAACTGCTGCCGGCCAACCGCGATTTGACCGCGGCGGAAGTGGTGCTGCTGGAAATGCAGATGAAAGAAAGCCGTCTGCGCAGCGCCCTGGCGCCGATCCGCGAGAATTACGATTACATTTTGATCGACTGCCCGCCGTCGCTGTCGATGCTCACGCTCAATGCGTTGGTCGCCGCCGATGGGGTGATTATCCCCATGCAGTGCGAGTACTTTGCCCTCGAAGGGTTGAGCGACCTTGTGGATAACATCAAGCGTATCGCCGAGCTGCTCAACCCGAACCTGAAAGTCGAAGGCCTGCTGCGGACCATGTATGACCCGCGCCTGAGCCTGATGAACGATGTGTCGGCGCAGCTCAAGGAGCACTTTGGCGATCAGCTCTACGACACCGTGATTCCACGCAACATCCGCCTGGCCGAAGCGCCAAGCTATGGCATGCCCGCGCTGGCGTACGACAAGTCATCGCGTGGTGCCATTGCCTACCTGGCGCTGGCCGGCGAGATGGTTCGTCGCCAACGTCGCAATTCACGCACCGCTGCAGCCCAGCCAACTTAAGGAATCCCCATGGCCGTCAAGAAACGAGGTCTCGGACGTGGACTGGATGCACTGCTGAGTGGTCCGACTGTCACTTCGCTGGAAGAACAGGCGGTGCAGGCCGACTCCCGTGAGCTGCAACACTTGCCGTTGGACCTGATCCAGCGAGGCAAGTACCAGCCGCGCCGGGACATGGACCCGCAGGCCCTGGAAGAGTTGGCCAATTCGATCAAGGCCCAGGGTGTGATGCAGCCGATTGTCGTGCGCCCCATTGGCGGCGGTCGGTTTGAAATCATCGCCGGCGAACGCCGCTGGCGCGCCAGTCAGCAGGCCGGCCAGGAAACCATCCCGGCGATGGTGCGTGATGTGCCGGATGAAACGGCCATCGCCATGGCGCTGATCGAGAATATCCAGCGCGAAGACCTCAATCCCATCGAGGAAGCCATTGCCCTGCAGCGCTTGCAGCAGGAATTCAAGCTGACCCAGCAGGAAGTGGCCGATGCGGTGGGCAAATCCCGTGTCACGGTTTCCAACCTGCTGCGCCTGATCGCGCTTCCGGAAGTGATCAAGACCATGCTGTCCCACGGCGACCTGGAAATGGGTCATGCCCGGGCTTTGCTCGGTTTGCCGGAAAATCAACAGGTTGAAGGGGCGCGACACGTTGTCGCACGAGGTCTCACCGTTCGTCAGACCGAGGCCCTGGTTCGTCAGTGGCTCAGTGGCAAACCTGCACCGGTCGAAACCACCAAAACTGATCCGGACATTGCGCGCCTTGAGCAGCGCCTGGCCGAGCGGCTGGGCTCTGCGGTGCAAATTCGTCACGGCAAGAAGGGCAAAGGGCAATTGGTTATCGGATATAACTCCCTTGATGAGCTTCAGGGCGTTCTTTCCCACATCCGCTGAAACATTTGCTTATGTAGCGCGCAGTCGGAAATCACTACCCGGCAGTTGAATAGGGGCTGAACCGCCCCTATACTCTGCGCGCATTTTGTCGGCACAAATTATGCCAAGTTATTGATTTCCGGCAGCCGACCATTGAGGAGCAAGAGTGATGGAAACCCGCACGCCAAACACGTTGCCGTTCCATCGCTTGGCCGTTTTTCCGGTTTTATTGGCCCAATTTGTCATTTTGCTGATCGCCGCATTGGCGCTTTGGTATTGGCATGGGGTCGTAGCCGGATATTCAGGACTCTGCGGAGGCCTGATAGCCTTGCTGCCCAATATGTATTTTGCTCATAGGGCCTTTCGGTTTTCCGGCGCCCGAGCAGCCCAGGCTATCGTCCGGTCCTTTTATGCCGGCGAGGCAGGGAAACTGATTTTGACGGCAGTGCTGTTTGCACTGACCTTTGCAGGTGTGAAGCCATTGGCGCCGCTAGCTGTATTCGGCGTCTTCGTGTTGACCCAACTGGTCAGCTGGTTCGCTCCCCTGCTAATGAAAACAAGACTTTCGAAACCTTAGGGCGTTTGAGGCAACCATGGCAGAAACAACCGCTTCGGGCTATATCCAGCACCACTTGCAGAACCTGACCTTCGGTCAGCTTCCCAACGGCGGCTGGGGCTTTGCCCACTCCGCAGCAGAAGCCAAAGAAATGGGCTTCTGGGCTTTCCACCTGGATACTCTGGGCTGGTCGGTCGCATTGGGTCTGATCTTCGTCCTGATTTTCCGCATGGCGGCAAAGAAGGCGACTTCCGGTCAGCCAGGTGCTTTGCAGAACTTCGTTGAAGTATTGGTCGAATTCGTCGATACCAGCGTGAAAGACAGCTTCCATGGCCGTAGCCCGGTGATTGCACCGCTGGCACTGACCATCTTCGTCTGGGTGTTCCTGATGAACGCCGTCGACCTGATTCCGGTGGACTGGATTCCTCAGTTGGCCATGGCGATCTCCGGCGACCCGCACATCCCGTTCCGCGCGGTATCGACCACTGACCCGAACGCTACCCTGGGCATGGCCCTGTCGGTGTTCGCGCTGATCATTTTCTACAGCATCAAGATCAAGGGCATCGGCGGCTTCATCGGCGAACTGACCCTGCACCCGTTCGGCAGCAAGAACATCTTCGTTCAAGCCTTGCTGATCCCGGTGAACTTCCTGCTGGAATTCGTGACCCTGATCGCCAAGCCGATTTCCCTGGCTCTGCGACTGTTCGGCAACATGTATGCCGGCGAGCTGGTGTTCATTCTGATCGCTGTGATGTTCGGCAGCGGCCTGCTCTGGCTTAGCGGCCTGGGCATTGTTCTGCAGTGGGCGTGGGCTGTGTTCCACATCCTGATCATCACCCTGCAGGCGTTTATCTTCATGATGCTGACCATCGTCTACCTGTCGATGGCGCACGAAGAGAACCATTAAGACCAGTCTCGACTAGTCTGATGTCCTTCCCGGTGAAACGGGAAGGTGGCCCCCAAGGGCTATGAAACGATTTGTTTTACCGCTTTAAAATCTAAAAAACCTAAACCATACGACGTAAAAGTCGGGAGGAAAGATGGAAACTGTAGTTGGTCTAACCGCTATCGCTGTTGCACTGTTGATCGGCCTGGGCGCCCTGGGTACTGCCATTGGTTTCGGCCTGTTGGGCGGCAAGTTCCTGGAAGGCGCAGCGCGTCAGCCAGAAATGGTTCCAATGCTGCAAGTTAAAATGTTCATCGTTGCCGGCCTGCTCGACGCCGTGACCATGATCGGTGTTGGTATCGCTCTGTTCTTCACCTTCGCGAACCCCTTCGTTGGTCAACTCGCCGGTTAATCACTCGTTTTTTCGAGTGATTGGTGTGTTGTGCAACGAACGAGCGAGGTATTGGCGTGAACATTAATGCAACCATTATTGGTCAGTCCTTAGCGTTCTTGATTTTTGTTGTTTTCTGCATGAAGTTCGTATGGCCTCCGGTCATCGCAGCTCTGCACGAACGTCAGAAGAAGATCGCGGATGGACTGGACGCTGCCGCACGAGCAGCTCGCGACCTGGAGTTGGCCCAAGATAAAGCGGGTCAGCAACTGCGCGAAGCGAAGGCTCAGGCAGCTGAAATCATTGAGCAAGCCAAGAAACGCGGTAACCAGATTGTTGAAGAGGCTGTTGAAAAAGCCCGTATCGACGCTGACCGTGTGAAGGTTCAGGCTCAGGCCGAGATCGAACAGGAATTGAACGGTGTCAAAGATGCGCTGCGTGCCCAACTGGGTGCTCTGGCCGTCGGCGGTGCTGAGAAGATCCTGGGTGCCACAATCGATCAAAACGCGCACGCGGAGCTGGTAAACAAACTGGCTGCTGAAATTTAAGCGAGGGCGATCATGGCAGAATTGACCACGTTGGCCCGACCTTACGCTAAGGCAGCCTTCGAGCACGCCCAGGCCCACCAGCAGCTGGCCTCTTGGTCAGCCATGCTCGGCCTGGCTGCAGCAGTGTCGCAAGACGACACCATGCAGCGCGTGCTCAAGGCCCCGCGACTGACGAGCGCAGACAAGGCCGCCACGTTTATTGACGTGTGCGGCGACAAGTTTGATGTGAAGGCACAGAACTTCATCCACGTCGTTGCCGAAAACGACCGTCTCCCGCTATTGCCGGAGATCGCCGCTCTGTTCGACCTGTACAAGGCCGAGCAAGAGAAGTCGGTAGACGTTGAAGTGACCAGTGCTTTTGCATTGAACCAAGAACAGCAAGACAAACTCGCCAAGGTTCTCAGTGCACGACTCAATCGGGAAGTGCGCCTGCAAGCTTCGGAGGACGCATCCCTGATTGGTGGTGTTGTTATCCGTGCCGGCGACCTGGTTATCGATGGCTCGATTCGCGGCAAACTCGCGAAACTTGCCGAAGCATTGAAATCTTGAGTTTGAAGGGGCAGCAGAGCAATGCAGCAACTCAATCCTTCCGAAATAAGTGAAATTATCAAGGGCCGCATCGACAAGCTCGATGTGACCTCCCAAGCCCGTAACGAAGGCACTGTCGTCAGCGTATCTGACGGCATCGTGCGGATTCACGGTCTGGCCGACGTAATGTACGGCGAGATGATCGAGTTTCCGGGCGGCGTCTACGGTATGGCCCTCAACCTGGAGCAAGACTCCGTAGGTGCCGTTGTATTGGGCGCGTACACCAGTCTGGCTGAAGGCATGAGCGCCAAGTGCACAGGCCGCATCCTCGAAGTTCCGGTTGGTAAGGAACTGCTGGGTCGCGTTGTCGACGCACTGGGTAACCCTGTTGACGGTAAAGGTCCACTGGGCAACACCGAGACCGACGCGGTCGAGAAAGTTGCTCCAGGCGTGATCTGGCGTAAGTCGGTAGACCAGCCTGTACAGACTGGCTACAAGGCTGTCGATGCCATGATCCCAGTCGGCCGTGGCCAGCGTGAGCTGATCATCGGTGACCGTCAGATCGGCAAGACCGCTCTGGCGATCGACGCGATCATCAACCAGAAAGACAGCGGCATTTTCTGCGTCTACGTAGCTATCGGTCAGAAACAATCGACCATCGCCAACGTGGTTCGCAAGCTGGAAGAAAACGGCGCCCTGGCCAACACGATCATCGTGGCTGCCAGTGCTTCGGAATCTCCTGCGCTGCAATTCCTGGCACCGTACTCCGGTTGCACCATGGGTGAATTCTTCCGCGACCGCGGTGAAGACGCGCTGATCGTTTATGACGATCTGTCCAAGCAAGCAGTGGCTTACCGCCAGATTTCCCTGCTGCTGCGCCGTCCACCAGGCCGTGAAGCCTACCCAGGCGACGTGTTCTATCTCCACTCCCGTCTGCTGGAGCGCGCATCCCGCGTATCCGAAGAGTACGTAGAGAAGTTCACCAACGGCGCAGTGACCGGCAAAACCGGTTCCCTGACCGCACTGCCGATCATCGAAACCCAGGCTGGCGACGTTTCCGCGTTCGTTCCGACCAACGTGATTTCCATCACCGACGGTCAGATCTTCCTGGAATCGGCCATGTTCAACTCCGGGATCCGTCCTGCTGTGAACGCCGGTGTTTCGGTATCCCGTGTGGGTGGTGCCGCTCAGACCAAGATCATCAAGAAGCTCTCCGGTGGTATCCGTACCGCTCTGGCTCAGTACCGTGAACTGGCGGCATTCGCCCAGTTCGCTTCTGACCTGGACGAAGCGACCCGTAAGCAACTTGAGCATGGTCAGCGCGTTACCGAGCTGATGAAGCAGAAGCAATACGCGCCAATGTCGATCGCTGACATGTCGCTGTCGCTGTATGCCGCTGAGCGTGGGTTCCTGACTGACGTCGAAATCGCCAAGGTCGGCAGCTTTGAACAAGCGCTGATTGCTTACTTCAACCGAGATCATGCCGATTTGATGGCCAAGATCAACGTGAAGGGTGACTTCAATGACGAAATCGACGCTGGCCTGAAAGCCGGTATCGAGAAGTTCAAGGCCACCCAAACCTGGTAAGCCGCAGCGGGAGCCGCAAGGCTCCCGCTTGCTAACCTGATAGGTGTTACATGGCAGGCGCAAAAGAGATTCGCAGTAAGATTGCGAGCATCAAAAGCACGCAAAAAATTACCAGCGCCATGGAGAAAGTGGCGGTCAGCAAAATGCGCAAGGCACAAATGCGCATGGCTGCTAGCCGTCCTTATGCGGAGCGTATCCGCCAGGTAATTGGGCATCTGGCCAACGCCAACCCGGAATACCGCCACCCGTTCATGATCGACCGCGAAGTCAAGCGTGTGGGTTATGTGGTAGTGAGCAGTGACCGTGGTTTGTGCGGTGGTCTGAATACCAACCTGTTCAAGGCCCTGGTCAAGGACATGGCGGTAAACCGCGAAAACGGCGTCGAGATCGATCTGTGTGTTGTTGGTAGCAAGGGTGCGGCCTTTTTCCGCAACTTCGGCGGTAACGTCGTTGCAGCTATCAGCCACCTGGGTGAAGAGCCGTCGATCAATGACTTGATCGGCAGTGTGAAGGTGATGCTGGATGCGTACCTGGAAGGCCGGATTGACCGCCTGTCCGTGGTATCCAACAAGTTCATCAACACCATGACCCAGCAGCCAACCGTGGAGCAATTGATTCCACTGGTGGCGACCCCGGATCAGGAACTCAAGCACCACTGGGACTACCTCTACGAACCAGACGCCAAAGAGCTGCTTGACGGCTTGATGGTGCGCTACGTGGAGTCGCAGGTGTACCAGGCGGTGGTCGAGAACAACGCAGCTGAACAAGCGGCGCGGATGATCGCGATGAAAAACGCTACCGACAACGCCGGTGATCTGATCAGCGATTTGCAGCTGATCTACAACAAGGCGCGTCAGGCTGCGATCACCCAAGAGATCTCGGAAATCGTCGGCGGCGCTGCCGCGGTTTAACGGTTCAAATATTCAGAGGATCCAGCTATGAGTAGCGGACGTATCGTTCAAATCATCGGCGCCGTTATCGACGTGGAATTCCCACGCGACAGCGTACCGAGCATCTACAACGCGCTGAAAGTACAAGGCGCGGAAACTACCCTGGAAGTTCAGCAGCAGCTGGGCGACGGCGTAGTTCGTACCATTGCGATGGGTTCCACCGAAGGCTTGAAGCGCGGTCTGGACGTTGTCGACACTGGCGCTGCCATCTCCGTACCGGTCGGTAAAGCGACCCTGGGCCGGATCATGGACGTACTGGGCAACCCGATTGACGAAGCTGGCCCGATCGCCACCGAAGAGCGCTGGGGCATTCACCGTCCAGCACCTTCGTTCGCCGAGCAAGCGGGCGGCAACGACCTGCTGGAAACCGGCATCAAGGTTATCGACCTGGTTTGCCCGTTCGCCAAGGGCGGTAAAGTCGGTCTGTTCGGTGGTGCCGGTGTAGGCAAGACCGTAAACATGATGGAACTGATCCGTAACATCGCCATCGAGCACAGCGGTTATTCCGTGTTCGCGGGTGTGGGTGAGCGTACTCGTGAGGGTAACGACTTCTACCACGAGATGAAGGATTCCAACGTTCTGGACAAAGTAGCACTGGTCTACGGTCAGATGAACGAGCCGCCGGGTAACCGTCTGCGCGTAGCACTGACTGGCCTGACCATGGCCGAGAAGTTCCGTGACGAAGGTAACGACGTTCTGCTGTTCGTCGACAACATCTACCGTTACACCCTGGCCGGTACTGAAGTATCCGCACTGCTGGGCCGTATGCCTTCGGCAGTAGGTTACCAGCCGACCCTGGCTGAAGAGATGGGCGTTCTGCAAGAACGTATCACTTCGACCAAGGAAGGTTCGATCACTTCGATCCAAGCGGTATACGTACCTGCGGATGACTTGACCGACCCATCGCCTGCGACCACCTTCGCCCACTTGGACGCCACCGTCGTACTGTCCCGTGACATCGCTTCCCTGGGTATCTACCCAGCGGTCGATCCACTCGACTCGACTTCGCGCCAGCTGGACCCGAACGTGATCGGCCAGGAGCACTACGACACCGCTCGCGGCGTTCAGTACGTGCTGCAGCGTTACAAAGAACTGAAGGACATCATTGCGATCCTGGGTATGGACGAGCTGTCGGAAGCCGACAAGCAGTTGGTAAACCGTGCTCGTAAGATCCAGCGTTTCTTGTCGCAGCCGTTCTTCGTGGCTGAAGTCTTCACCGGTGCCTCGGGTAAATACGTTTCCCTGAAAGACACCATTGCTGGCTTCAAAGGCATCCTCAACGGTGACTACGACCACCTGCCAGAACAAGCGTTCTACATGGTCGGCGGCATCGAAGAAGCGATCGAGAAAGCCAAGAAACTGTAATCCCAGCGCCCGGCAACGGGCGCTAATTTAGGTTGAGGCAATCAGATGGCTATGACAGTCCATTGCGATATCGTCAGTGCGGAAGGGGAAATCTTCTCCGGTCTGGTCGAGTTTGTAACAGCGCACGGCGTTCTGGGTGATCTTGGTATCGCCATGGGGCACGCGCCGCTGATTACCAGCTTGAAGCCAGGTCCGATCACGCTGACCAAGCAAGGCGGGGAACGTGAGGTGTTTTACATCTCCAGTGGTTTCCTTGAGGTTCAGCCGAACATGGTCAAGGTGCTTGCCGACACTGTGCAACGTGCTGGCGACCTGGATGAAGCCTCCGCTCAGGAAGCCGTCAAGGCTGCCGAGAAGGCCCTGCACGAAAAAGGCGCAGACTTCGACTACAGCGCTGCTGCAGTACGTCTGGCCGAGGCCGCAGCTCAGCTGCGTACTCTCCAGCAGATCCGCAAGAAGTAAGCGGCCACGCCGTCGTGCTTCATGTGTGATTGATTAAAAAGGGTAGCCTCGGCTACCCTTTTTCTTTTTTAGCAAAACACTTCTTTGGTCTGAAGCCGGACCGCCCAGGATTGGTAGCCATTCATGTCTCTTGAAATCGTCATTCTCGCCGCAGGCCAGGGTACTCGCATGCGTTCAGCCCTGCCCAAGGTGCTGCACCCGGTTGCTGGCAACTCCATGCTCGGCCATGTTATCCACAGCGCCCGGCAACTGGCGCCACAGCGTATCCACGTGGTGATTGGCCACGGTGCCGATGCGGTGCGTGAGCGTCTGGCCGCCGACGACTTGAATTTCGTATTGCAGGACAAGCAACTGGGTACCGGTCATGCCACGGCGCAAGCCGTACCGTTCATCAAGGCTGACACCGTGCTGATCCTCTACGGTGACGTGCCGCTGATCGAAGTAGAAACCCTGCAGCGCCTGCTCACACACGTGGTGCCTGGCCAGATGGGGCTGCTGACCGTCGAACTGGACGACCCCACCGGTTACGGCCGTATCGTGCGCAATGCCGACGGCAAGGTCACAGCCATCGTCGAGCACAAGGACGCCACTGAGGCCCAGCGGGCAATTACCGAAGGCAATACCGGAATTCTCGCGGTGCCGGCAGCTCATTTGGCGGACTGGATGAGTCGCCTGTCGAACAACAACGTCCAGGGCGAGTACTACCTCACCGACGTGATTGAAATGGCCGTCAATGATGGCCTGGTGGTCGCCACCGAGCAGCCCCATGACCCGATGGAAGTGCAGGGCGCCAATGATCGCAAGCAACTGGCGGAACTGGAGCGTCACTACCAACTGCGTGAAGGCCGCCGCTTGATGGCCCAGGGCGTGACGCTGCGCGATCCGGCGCGTTTCGATGTACGCGGTGAGGTTACCGTGGGCCGCGACGTGCTGATCGATATCAACGTGATCCTCGAAGGCCGCGTGGTGATTGAAGATGACGTGGTCATCGGCCCGAACTGCGTGATCAAGGACAGCACCCTGCGCAAAGGCGTGGTGATCAAGGCTAACAGCCATATCGACGGTGCAGTGATGGGCGAGGGCAGCGATGCCGGGCCGTTCGCACGGTTGCGGCCGGGTAGCGTGCTTGGCGCCCGCGCCCATGTGGGTAACTTTGTTGAGCTGAAAAATGCGCGGATGGGTGACGATGCGAAGGCAGGGCACCTGGCGTATCTCGGCGATGCAGTGATTGGGGCCCGCAGCAACATTGGCGCTGGCGCCATTACCTGCAATTACGATGGCGCCAACAAGTACCAGACGACGATTGGTGAAGACGTATTTATCGGCTCCAATAATTCGCTGATTGCGCCCGTTACCATTGGCGATGGTTCAAACACGGCGGCGGGCTCGACCATCAACCAGGATGTGGATAAGTCCCAGTTGGCGGTGGCCCGCGCCCGCCAGCGCAATATCGACGGCTGGAAACGCCCGGTCAAAATCAAAAAGACCTGAGTTATCCACAACCTTCAGGCACCACCCATCAATGTGGGAGCTGGCTTGCCTGCGATAGCGATATTTCAGTCACGTTTTCATCGACTGATACACCGCTATCGCAGGCAAGCCAGCTCCCACACTTTTGGATCTGGGGCTTCAATAAAATTTCATTCTTCTGCTTGACGATCCTTCGTCAATAGGTTTTGATTGCCTTCGTTATCTTTCGAAACGAAACTTATCATCACCATGTCGAAACGAAATACACCTCAACGACGCCACAACATCCTGGCCTTGCTCACCGAGCAGGGTGAAGTGAGCGTGGATGAATTGGCCAAGCGTTTCGAAACCTCCGAAGTGACCATCCGCAAGGACCTTGCCGCGCTGGAAAGCAACGGCCTGTTGCTGCGTCGCTACGGCGGTGCCATCACCATGCCCCAGGAACTGGTCGGCGATCCTGCCCAACCGATTTCCGTGCACAAGCGCGCCATCGCGCGGGCGGCGGTCAAACGCCTGCGTGAACATGCACGGATCATCATCGACAGCGGCAGCACCACCGCCGCGATGATTCCGGAACTGGGCCATCAGCCTGGCCTGGTGGTGATGACCAACTCCCTGCATGTGGCCAGTGCCCTGAGTGAGTTGGAACATGAGCCTGTGCTGTTGATGACTGGCGGTACCTGGGACCCGCACTCGGACTCGTTTCAGGGCCAGGTTGCTGAACAAGTGCTGCGCTCCTACGACTTCGACCAACTGTTCATCGGCGCCGACGGCATCGATCTGCAGCGTGGCACCACCACTTTCAATGAATTGCTGGGTTTGAGCCGCGTGATGGCCGAAGTTGCCCGCGAAGTGGTGGTGATGGTCGAGTCCGACAAGATTGGCCGCAAGATCCCCAACCTGGAACTGCCCTGGAGCAGCGTCCATACCCTTATTACCGATGATCGCCTGCCGCTTGAGGCCCGCGACCAGATTCAAGCCCGCGGCATTACGCTGATTTGCGCGGCAGTCATCTAGGAGAGAAACCATGTGTGGAATTGTAGGCGCAGTCGCTGAACGAAACGTTACCGCCATTTTGCTCGAAGGCCTCAAGCGCCTGGAATACCGTGGCTACGACAGTGCCGGTGTCGCGGTCTTCAGCAATGCTGGCAAGCTGGAGCGCATGCGCCGCCCTGGCAAGGTCAGCGAACTGGAGCAGGCCCTGGCCGGTGAACCCCTGGCAGGCCGCCTGGGTATTGCCCATACCCGCTGGGCGACCCACGGCGCGCCGTGCGAACGCAATGCACACCCGCACTTCTCCGGTGATATTGCGGTGGTGCACAACGGCATCATCGAAAACCACGAAGTGCTGCGCGAACAGCTCAAGGGCCTGGGCTACGTCTTTACCTCGGACACCGACACCGAAGTCATCGCCCACCTGCTCAACCACAAGCTCAAGGACCACAGCGACCTGACCACCGCCCTCAAGGCCACGGTCAAGGAACTGCATGGCGCCTACGGCCTGGCCGTGATCAGCGCTAGCCAGCCGGACCGTGTGGTTGCCGCCCGCAGTGGCAGCCCACTGGTGATCGGCCTGGGCCTGGGAGAGAACTTCCTGGCGTCCGATCAACTGGCCCTGCGCCAGGTCACCGACCGCTTCATGTACCTGGAAGAAGGCGATATCGCCGACATCCGCCGTGAAAGCGTGGCGATCTGGGACGTCAACGGCAACTCCGTCGAGCGCGAAGCCGTGCAATACCGCGACGGTGCTGAAGCTGCCGACAAGGGCGAGTTCCGCCATTTCATGCTCAAGGAAATCCACGAGCAACCAGCCGTGGTGCAGCGCACCCTGGAAGGTCGCCTGAGCCAGAACCAGGTGCTGGTCAACGCCTTCGGCCCACAAGCCGCCGAGTTGTTCGCCAAAGTGCGCAATGTGCAGATCGTCGCCTGTGGCACCAGCTACCACGCCGGCATGGTCGCGCGTTACTGGCTGGAAGAGCTGGCCGGCATCCCGTGCCAGGTCGAAGTCGCCAGCGAGTTCCGCTACCGCAAGGTGGTGGTGCAGCTTGACACACTGTTCGTGACCATCTCCCAGTCCGGCGAGACCGCCGACACCCTGGCCGCCCTGCGCAATGCCAAAGAGCTGGGCTACCTGGCGAGCCTGGCGATCTGCAACGTCAGCATCAGCTCCCTGGTGCGTGAGTCCGACCTGACTCTGCTGACCCAGGCCGGCCGCGAAATCGGCGTAGCCTCCACCAAAGCCTTCACCACCCAGTTGGTGGGCCTGCTGCTGCTGACCCTGTCCCTGGGCCAGGTGCGCGGCACATTGGCCGCAGGCGTCGAAGCTACCCTGGTAGAAGAACTGCGCCGCCTGCCGACTCGCCTGGGCGAAGCCCTGGCCATGGACAGCACCGTCGAAAAAGTCGCCGAACTGTTTGCCGACAAGAACCACACCCTGTTCCTCGGCCGTGGCGCACAGTACCCCGTGGCGATGGAAGGCTCCCTGAAACTCAAGGAAATCTCCTACATCCACGCCGAAGCCTACCCGGCCGGTGAACTGAAACACGGCCCGCTGGCCCTGGTGGACGACGACATGCCGGTGGTCACTGTTGCACCGAACAATGAACTGCTGGAGAAGCTCAAGTCCAACCTGCAGGAAGTGCGTGCCCGTGGTGGCCAACTGATCGTGTTCGCCGATGAAAAGGCCGGCATGACCAATGGTGAAGGCACCCACGTCATCAACATGCCGCACATCCACGACACCCTGTCGCCGATCCTCTACACCATCCCGCTGCAATTGCTGTCGTACTACGTGGCCGTGCTCAAGGGCACCGATGTTGACCAGCCGCGTAACCTGGCCAAGTCGGTGACGGTGGAGTAAGGCTGTGCCTGAGCAAACCTGCTGGTGGCTACTAACAATAAAGATTGACACTTAACAATAAAGATTGACACGCCGTAACATAGATTGACACAAGGCCGAAACCCCCGTATTTACGGGGTTTTCCATTTTTTGGCTGAGCCATCGGTCTAGATTCTCCGCTTCGTTCCGCTCCGGGAGTAGGCTAAAGAGGGCTGTACCATGAACAGGTGGTGGGCGATTTTTTCCTATAACTATTTTTCAGGGCGAGGAGAGGCGGTCCCGGCGGACGAAGGAGGTAGCATTGCGCGGTCGTAGGTTTTCGTCTGAGACAGATATTCAGCGGCATATTTCGAATGGATTCGGTAGCGGAGCTGGTGCCAGTTATCTGCCGTGGCTGCGCGTCCAAGACGTGCCTTCCAGAGGACGCTCCCACAAGATCCAAGGTGTGAAGATCGATCGCCTCCATCACCTCTTTTCCGACCTAGAGCGCGCCTATTTTTTGGTATGTGAATTTTCGGAAAATGTTGTGGATATACGCGAGCAGTATCCATTGCTACCGCGAGAAAGTGCTCAAGCAATCGCGAGCTCTATGGGAGTGCGATACCCGAAGTATCCGAAGACAGTGCTTCCTTACGTTATGACCACGGATTTTTTATTAACGATAAAAAAGCCCGATGGCAGCTTTAAATCCGTAGCCAGAACAATTAAATACCGCACTGACCTCGAAGGCAAAAAAGCCAGGAGGACGTTGGAAAAATTTGAGATCGAAAAGCGTTTCTGGACTGGCCAACACGTTGATTGGGCCATTGTCACTGAAGAAATGTTCAGCCCCGATTTGATCAAGAATTTAGGCTTACTCAGGAAGTTCGCTCAACTGCCGCGCGCCTTGGCAGAGCCATCATTACACACAGATTTTCTGGGGCACTTAGCGAGCTGTCGTCCCTACCCGTGGAGTACTGCTGAATCTCTGCGAAAGATTGCCGCACGTTTATTTATCTCCTATCAAGACTCTCGGGCTTTATATCATCACCTGATATGGGCTAAGTCGATCAAGGTAGATTTGGTTGGTACTCCCATTCAAATGACTGCGCCACTACCAACATTTGAAATCATTGAGAAACCAATGAAAATTTCACTGACGGCGGAGGGCCTATCATGAAAGTCCAAGTCAATGATTGTTTCGAACCGCTTACTGAGTTTTCCGTCGTGCCGGGCTTCGTTAGGGTCTTGTACCTCAATGAGCGATACGATGCGGTCGTTTTGATCCAATTAACGGATCCGCCCCGCCAGCCGATTGGTTTAGGCCTGGAGGAGCTTCGCGGATCCGTCATTGCAGGTGATACGAAGCTAGCCAAGGTCGTTACGCCTGAGTTTCTCTTAGTGTTAGAGGATGACTTGGATGAGAAAAAGAAGCGGGAAAGGGATGAAAAGTGGAACATCATCGCACCCCTGATCGACTCAGATTATCCAGGTCAGATATTCGCTCCTGGTGAGATGGGTCAAATGGTCGGCGCTAGAGCTGTTGAGCTCGGTATACAGCGCAAGAGCATCTATCGACTTCTGTACCGTTACTGGATCAATGGCCAAGTTCGAAATGCGCTCTTGAAAAACTATGCGGGCGTCGGAGTTCCTGAGCGCAAGTATGATCCCGCAAAGCCCCCAGGTAGGAAGCCAAGGTATCAAGGTATTGCCGTTTCACCGACCAAGGTTATCGATGCCGTGGATAAGCGCTGTATCCGTATCGGCTACTCGTTATTTGTCGGGGATAAGACTTCTACGATAACCAACGCCTATGTTGAGATGCTCAGGAGGTTCTATACCGCGAAAGACCTGTCGAAAAATCCAGAATCAGGCGGTCGTTTGCTACCCGAATCGGAAATTCCTTCCTTTAGACAGTTCGATTATTGGGGAAAGCAATATTTCGACGAGGTTGAAACTGAACGTGGCCGTAAGGGAATGCGTAAGTGGCTAAAAGATTGCCGCCCCCTTTCTGGAACCGTCCGTGACTGGCTTCGTGGCCCCTGCCATCAGTTTGAGATCGATGCCACCATTGCGGACATTTATCTCGTGAACGGATACTCCAGGCGAATGCTCATTGGACGGCCGGTTGTGTACGTCGTCATTGATAGCTTTTCCGGCATGATCGTCGGTCTCTACATCGGATTAGAGGGCCCGAGTTGGAACGGAGCCAGGCAAGCGCTTTTCAACGCTTTCACTTCGAAGGTTGAGTTTTGCGCTACCAATGGGGTCACAATCGATTCAGGGGAATGGGCCTGTCATCACCTCCCACATCACATCTACGCTGATCGAGGCGAGATGTTGGGGAAAGCAGCTGAGGGTCTTGCCACTGGCCTGAATATCGAGCTGGGAATCGCTCCGCCTTACCGCCCTGACTGGAAGTCGATGGTTGAGAGCCGGTTCGGTATCCTGAACAACCTGACAGGCATCAGGTGGCTTCCTGGTGGTGTAGCTGCTAGGGAGAAGGAACGTGGCGAGCGAGATTACCGACTCGATGCAACGCTGAGCATTAAAGAGTTCACCAAGATTATCATCCAGTGTGTCCTTCACTATAACCGCTTCAACAGGCAGCCCGACAGGCTCACTCAAGAGATGATGAACGACGGTGTCGATCCGACGCCGTCAGGTATCTGGACTTGGGCATTAGAAAATGGTCATGTCGAACCAAACAATCATCCCGACGAGCTGGTCTATCTCCATTTGCTTCCGCGCGAGCAAGCGACGGTGCAAAAGGGTGGTGTGCTATTCCGAGGGATGCACTATGTCTGTGATGTAGCGATCGAGAACAACTGGTTTGCGAAGGCCCGTAGCCGCGGGGTTTGGTCGATAGAGTGTTGGTATGACCCAAATTCCTCAGCACATATCTGGATTCGGGGAGACAACAAACAGTTCATCCGTTGCGATTTGCGTAAGTCTGATAGCAAGTATGCTGGTTATCGATCCGATGAGATTTTCGATCTGCTCGAAGCTTACCGCCAGACTCCACCGACTCATAAACGCGCTGAGTTGGAGAGTCGGATTTCGCTGCTGGAGGAAGTTAATCAAGTCGTCAGCGGTGCGATCGCTGAGCGAAATGATGAGCCAGCGCCTGCGACCAAAGCTGAGATGATTGGAAATATTCGTGAGAATCGCGCCGTTGAGCGCCTCAAGGAGCGTGAGACCGCCCATGTGCCAGAGGGTGTAAGGATTGAATCGCCTGTGCTCAAGACAGAGATCTCCCAAGATCGCTCAGAAAACTTTGCCGGCCCTCGCAGCGCTCAGGTTATCGATATGCTCAAACGCCTGCGCCCAGGACAAAACTCATGAAAGGCGCCCAAGTTTTCGCAAGCTACACGAAGCAGGCGATAGCGGACTACGCGGGAAATCCACTCATCGAAGCGCTGCCACCGATCTTCTCAGAAGAGGTGGCAATGCAACTAATCTCGAACTTCCCCCGTCCTGTTGATCCAGAAGAGCTGACCCTCGACCGATCGACTCGGGTTCACTGCATCGACCGGTTGAGAACGGTGGTCCAGCCTTTGTTGGTCCACATGGATCTGGAGTCCGTATTTTCATTGCTGGTACGACGTGGGTACGTCGGACGCAACCCGACCTCTCCAGACACTGTCAGACATCTTCACTCACTTTCGGGCGCACAGCGCTACCACGATGGATTTAAGTCCACTGCCGAAACGTTCAGTCTGGTTGGCCTTAGTGGCATTGGAAAGTCCACCGCACTCGAAGCCATTTTGAGTCTCTACCCTCAAACGATTCGCCACGAGCGTTATGAAGGAAAGCAGTTCGTTCATACCCAGATCACCTGGCTCAAGCTTGACTGCCCCCGAGATGGTTCGCTGGCAGGCTTCTGTCAGCAATTTTTCTATGCGGTCGGGCGAGCTTTAGGTGATGAGGATTACTACAAGCGGTATAGGGCTCGGAACATCAATGACTCGTTGCAACAAATGGAACAGGTTGCGAGTACATTTTTCATCGGAGCTTTGCTGATCGACGAACTTCAGAACCTGCACCTCGCGAAAACTGGGGGCAAGGACAACATGCTGAATTTCTTCCTCCATCTAGTGAACAACATCGGAATTCCTGTGGTGTTCATCGGGACAAATTCGATGATCAGCCTATTTTCGGACGTCATGCGCAACGCAAGGCGTTGCTGCGGCGTCGGGGTACTCGAATTTAAACGTTTTGAGAAGGACGATGACGAGTGGCGCATGCTTGTTGAAAACCTCTGGAGCTATCAGTGGTACCAGCAGCCGGTCGAACTGACAGAGGATGTGTTTGATGCGCTGTATGAGCATACACAAGGGGTCACCGACTTTTTGGTGAAGCTTTTGGTGCTCAGTCAAAGGTATGCGATCCAGAGTGGTTCGGAATGCGTTACCGCCGAGACAATTGCGTTGGTGAGCAACACCAAGATGCAGATATTGAAGCCAGCTTTGTCCGCTCTGCGAAGCCGAGATCCGAAACGGATGCGGCAGTTCGATGATTTGCTTCCGATTGAAGACCAACTAAGCGACATGATGGCGTTCGATGGTGTGGCTCGGCCGGAGCGACTGGCATTGCTGCGCAGTGTCATCAGTCGCAGCGACAATAGTGCTACCAAACCTAATGTGGCGGCCGTTAACCAAGTCAAATCGCAGTCACCTGCGGCGGTGGCGGTTGAGACCTCAGAGGCACAGGCGCTAAGTGAAAGTGAAGACTCCATTGAGGCGTTGAAGAGCGCCGGTTGGATAAGCAGTGATCTCTTTGAGTTTTCTCCGTTGTATCGGAAGGGGTGAATTAAGGGTGACGAAATGGGGCTCAAATTCCATTTCTTTCCGGCCGTTTTCCACGATGAGACGCTTCACAGCGTTCTCTCAAGATACGCCCGGCTCTGTGGCGTACGTAGTTGCGCAGCAGTTTTCGATGGAGCGCAGTCCGCGAAATGCTTTTCGCAGAACGTTGCTTTTCCATGTCGACTAGCTGAGCTTGTCGAGGCGCTGCCGTGTGATACAGGCTTATCGCTAGCCGCTGTTATAAAGCGCCATACGCAACTGCCCTACTACGAACCTTTTTTGACCCCGCAACAGGTGGACGACGCCAATATCTTGATGGCGGGAAACGGCAAGGGGTTGATGCTAAGGTTGGGGTTAATCGCGAGCCGACTCGAGTTTGCTTCGAGAGTGCGATTTTGCTTCGACTGTGTCCAACAGGACATGGCCTGTGTGGGAGCAGCGTACTGGCACCGTGTGCATCAGCTTCCAGGCGTTTTGATCTGTCCCCACCATGGAACCCCGTTGAGGTTCCTTGATTACCGCTGGTTGAGCAGAAACTCTCGAAGAATGCATTTACCGGACGATGAGGACGTTCAGTCTCACTCCATTTCGCTAGACATCCCTCAAAATCTACAAAGTGCTCTGCAAGAAATAGCGCAGCGTTCGATGCAGGTGCTTGAGACCGATGTTCCGCCATTATGTCCTGATGCGATTCGCTCGGTGTTTCTGGATAGCGCTATTGCCTTGAAAATGGCTTCCGATACTGGTCGGCTGCACTTAGGCATTTTGGCGCGACACATGTCTGCGTTCTTTGAGGCGCTCCCCTCCTCAGGGGAATACTCGATACTGAGCAAGTCGTCTGCGGATATACCGGCGGCCTGGATTGTGAAGCTTTTGCGTAAGCCGAGGGGCACCCATCATCCGCTGAAATTCATCCTGCTGGCCTGTGCGCTCAAGGTCGATATGGAAAGGATACTGCGGCCAAACGGGCCTATTACCGAGTCGCTTAGTCGAACAGCCAATAGCGAAACTCCTGGTGGACGAGCTGCCAACAGATCTCCAACCAATCGCTCAAGCACCAATGAGTATATGAGTGAGGCATCTGAAACGATCTGGACGCTGGCGCTCATGGGGGCTAACGCTAAGACCATAGCGTCAGAAACAAGGAGCTCGGTTACATGCGTCTACCGAATGATACGCGCGATTTCGTATGGACCTGACCTATGGAAAGAGGCGAGGCTTTCGAAACTGCTGGTTGATAGGAGGAACCGATTTGACGGGGAATACAGAGCTCGCCTAGCTCATGAGTGTCGAGATTATGTGTGGCTTCATCGAAACGATCGGCAATGGCTGTCCGAGCTTACACAAGAGCCAGGAAAAGCCCACAGACCGCGCGGACAGCAGGCAGAAAGATTCAAAGACCTCGACCTTGACCTTGCCAACGAAGTGGTTCAATGCGCTGAAATGTTACGAGCGCTTCCAGGTAAACCTGTCCGCATCTCACGGACAAAAATAGGCAGAGAGCTTCATGTGTTATCTAGGTTTGAAAAGCAGCTCAACAAGCTGCCGCACTGTGCGGCTGCACTGGCAGCCGAATGCGAAACCCTTGATGCATTCCATCGGCGGCGCCTGAGCTGGGCCGAGCGGAAGCTAAAACTTGACGGCAAGCCAATCACTCAATCAGCGCTGTATCGAACAGCGTGTCTCAGAAAACTCCAAATATGAGTGAAGGCACCCTGATCCGCGTATGAATATTGCTCTGTAACGCCGTCGGCACAAGCCTCTATATATATGAGCTGTGCGTGGATTCGATGTGTGAATTTTGACGAGGCGTGCAGTGAAAGTATTTATATGTGTGGTGTATTGTATTTGTAACCGTCCGGCCAGCACCCTCTCCTGACAGCCCTCCAAATTGGCCAAGATAGTGGACACCATTTTTTAGTGGACACTATCTTGGATACAGTTGCCCCAGCCCGTCGAGCCGGTCGCCGCCCCAACTTTCCGCTGGACTTTAAACGCCAAGTCGTCGAGGCCACCTTCCAGCCTGGCGCCTCCGTGTCATTGATCGCTCGCGAACATGACGTCAATGCCAATCTGGTCTTTCGCTGGCGGCAGCAATACCAAGAAGGGCTATTCGGCCCGGTCAGCCAGAGTGCTTCGTTTTTGCCAGTCCAGGTGATCGAGGCGCCAATGGATCTGCCGCCAGTCTTCCAGCCACAGGCAGAGTGTCATTCCGAGATCGCAGTTGAGGTAGGAAAAGCCAAGTTGCGTATCACCGGAGCACCAGACCCGCAGACGCTGCAACTCGTCTTGCAGCAGTTAGTGCGATGATTGCCCCTCCCGCTGGAACCCGTATCTGGATCGCCGCTGGCGTCACGGACATGCGTCGTGGCTTCGACGGTTTGGCGGCCATGGTGCAGACTCAACTGGAAGCCGATCCCTTCTCCGGTCAGATCTTCGCCTTTCGCGGACGGCGTGGTGACCGGATCAAACTGTTGTGGTGGGATGGCGACGGCTTGTGCCTGTTTTGCAAACGGTTGGAGCAAGGACGCTTTGTCTGGCCGCAAGCAACCAGCGGCAGCGTGTCGCTGACGACCGCGCAGTTGTCGATGCTGTTGGAGGGCATTGATTGGCGCCGGCCAATTCGTACAGCACCCGTCCTCGCGGTCTGACTTGCCGCGCTGAAAAAATCCCCAGTAATATTCGGGCATGACCCTCGTGACCGACTCCCTGCCGAATGATCTTCAAGCCTTGAAGGCGCTGATCGCTGCCCAGCACGCAGAGATTGAGCGCTTGAAGATGATGATCGCCAAGCTGCGTCGTACGCAGTTCGGTCGCAGCTCCGAGCAACTGGAAGCGATGATCGACCAGCTCCAGTTGAGCCTTGATGAGCTGCAAATCAGCCAAGCCGAAATGACACCTCCAGTCGAGCCGGCACCTCGCGCAGTTTCGCGCCGTAAACCATTGCCTGAACACCTACCTCGCGAAACCCACGTTCATCAGCCCGAGTCGCAATGCACTGGCTGCGGTGGGACGCTTCGCCATTTAGGTGAGGATGTGTCCGAAGTGCTGGAGTACGTTCCGGCACGTTTCAAAGTCATTCGCCATGTCCGTCCGAAGTGGGTTTGCCGCTGCTGCGAGCACTTCGCCCAGGTGCCGGCACCGAGTCGCCCGATCGCCCGAGGTCTTGCCGGCCCAGGGTTGTTGGCCCATGTGCTGGTCTCGAAGTTTGTCGATCATTTGCCGTTGTATCGGCAGTCCGAGATCTACGCCCGTGAGGGCGTGGAGCTGGAGCGCTCAACCCTGGCCGACTGGGTTGGCCAGAGCAGTCAGTTGCTGCGACCACTGATCAACGCCCTTGAGCACCACGTCATGAGCGGACACAAAGTCCATGCCGACGACACGCCGATTGGCGTGCTCGCGCCGGGCAACGGCAAGACCAAATCGGCGCGCCTGTGGACGTACGTGCGGGACGACCGACCTACGGGGGACGCGACACCGGCGGCGGTCTGGTTTGCCTACTCGCCGGATCGCAAGGGGCAACATCCCCGCGCGCATCTCAAGCGCTTCAGCGGGATCTTGCAGGCGGACGGCTATGCCGGTTTTGCTCAACTATATGCCACGGGCACCATTGAGGAAGCGGCGTGTTGGGCTCACGCCCGGCGCAAGTTTTACGAGGTCTACAAAGACCTGGCTTCACCACTTGCCGCCGAGGCGCTGCAACGGATTGCGGCCCTGTATGCCATCGAAAGCGAGATTCGAGGGCAACCGCCCAACCTGCGAAAAGTGGTTCGGCAAAGCCGAGCCAGTCCGCTGCTGGAACAACTCCACGCGTGGCTCAACCAGACGCTGACTCAACTGTCGAAAAAATCGGCATTGGGCGGTGCGATTCTCTATGCCCTCAATCGGTGGCAGGCCTTGGTGCGCTATTGCGATGACGGGCGAATTGAGATCGACAACAACGCTGCCGAACGCGCGCTACGTGCTGTCGCGCTAGGCAGAAAAAATTATCTGTTCGTCGGTTCCAACGCCGGCGGCGAACGAGCGGCTGCGATTTACAGCCTGGTGGGTTCAGCCAAACTCAACGACCTGAACCCGCAAGCCTATTTGACACACGTGCTGGAGCGCATCGCCGACCACCCGATCAATCGGGTCGACGAACTGCTGCCCTGGAACGTTTCTCTCGCCTCCACGGAACTCTGCGAGGCCGCCTGATCCATGGTCAAAACTGTTCGCTTGCCAAAACCCGAACCTGATTTGTTGCTACTGCACATTGAATTGAAGTGGATCGAACCTGCCATCTGGCGCCGTGTGGCGGTGCCCGAGAACATCACCTTAGGCAAATTGCACGCGGTGATCCAGATCGCAATGGGCTGGCACGATGACCATCTGCATGAGTTTGAAATAGCTGGTGAGAGTTACGGTATTCCCGACTCCGATGGATGGGGGCCTCCCGTGAACTCGGAGACCCGCAAGACTCTGATCAAAGCGTTGAACGGGAAAAGGACATTCCGCTAGGTCTATGACTTTGGCGATGGCTGGGATCACCGGATCAAAGTCGGAAAGAGAAATCCGATGCCCACTCCGTAGGACATTGAGTCGAAATCCAATCACGATGTTCTCATTGGAAGGGTCTGCAACAGATGTCGATTAAGCTCCTGGCCCACGCCGAACGCCTCTTGGACGCTTACGATAGTCAATCCTTGATGCTTGGAGGCCCAATCTTCTGCCGCTGGGATAGATGCGAAGAAATGCACATGGCAACAGAAGGACTGACGAACGTCGGCCGCCTCCTGCGGCAATACCAGTGACACTGCCACGTCGGCAGGTTCAACAGCCTGTATCTCGCTGGGTGAAACCGTAAGCGAAACGGGTGCTCCAGTTGCAGCGCAATGCGACGAGACGCGAGCTGTACGGCCGATTAACGCCGGGAGCATCAGGGTGTCCAGCGCGCACCAGGCATACAGCCGGCGGTTGTCAATTTCCAAGACATGCGACGTCTCGCGCAAGGTGAGGACATAGCCGATGATGTTCCCATCGTTGTCGTATTCGGTACTGGTGGCTTGTTCGAGCACAGCCGCCACTTGCTCAGCGGGCCAGCCAAGAGTCCTGGCAAGCGTAGTTCGCGAAATCGGGCGTCCCTTGGCAAGTTCACCCAGTAGCGCGACCAAGAACTCCGCAAAACCTTTGGGCCGGTTGGTCGGGGTGAGACGTTCGGCGATCTCGGTAATGTAGCGGGCAAATTTCATGGTGCTCTCCATTCATCCAGCGCAGCAGGACAATTGCTTTACGTCCTTGGTGAAAGTCTGCGCCGCGAGCTTCAGGCCCTCGACCATGGTTAGGTAGGGGAACAACTGGTCGGCCAGCTCCTGCACGGTCATGCGGTTGCGAATAGCCAGCACCGCCGTCTGAATCAGCTCGCCCGCTTCCGGGGCCACCGCCTGCACGCCGAGCAACCGACCAGAACCCGCTTCGGCGACCAGCTTGATGAACCCTCGCGTGTCGAAGTTGGCCAGCGCACGCGGCACGTTGTCCAGGCTCAGCGTGCGACTGTCGGTTTCGAGGCCTGCGCGCTGTGCTTCCGCTTCGCTGTAACCGACGGTGGCCACCTGCGGATCGGTGAACACCACCGCCGGCATGGCATCGAGATTAAGCGTAGCTTCGCCGCCGGTCATGTTGATCGCCGCACGGGTGCCAGCCGCCGCCGCGACGTAGACGAACTGCGGCTGGTTGGTGCAGTCGCCGGCTGCATAGATATCCACTGCGCTACTGCGCATGCCCTGATCGATCTGAATGGCGCCGCGTTCATCCAACAGTACACCCGCCGCTTCCAGGTTCAGGCTTTGGGTGTTGGGCGTGCGGCCGGTGGCGACGAACAGTTGGTCGGCGCGCAGTTCACCGTGGTTGGTGGTCAGTACGAATTCGCCGTTGGCGTGGGTCACCTGACTGGCTTGTGTCTGCTCAAGCACGTCGATGCCCTCCATGCGGAAGGCTGCGGTCAGCGCCTCGCCGATGGCCGGATCTTCGCGGAAGAACAGCGAGTTGCGCGCCAGGATGGTGACGCGGCTACCCAGCCGGGCAAAGGCTTGCGCCAGCTCCAAGGCCACCACGGATGAGCCGATCACGGCGAGCCGTTGCGGAATACTGGCGCTGGCCAGTGCCTCCTCCGAGGTCCAATAGGGGGTGTCTTGCAGCCCGCGAATCGGCGGCACGGCCGCACCGGCGCCGGTAGCGATCAGGCAGCGGTCGAACGCGACTTCGCGCCCGCCCCCCTCGACCAGTTCGACGCTGAGCGTGTGGCCGTCCTGGAAGCGAGCGGTGCCACGCAGCACGGTGATGGCTGGTGTGCTCTCCAGAATGCCTTCGTACTTGGCGTGACGCAGTTCGTCGACAAGGCCTTGCTGTTGCGCGAGCAGCCGCTCGCGCAGGACGGTCGGCGGCGTGGCGGGCATTCCGTCATCGAACGGACTCTCGCGGCGCAAATGAGCCACATGCGCGGCGCGAATCATGATTTTCGACGGCACGCAGCCGACGTTGACGCAAGTGCCGCCGATGGTGCCGCGCTCGATCAGAGTGACGCGGGCGCCGGCTTCCACCGCCTTCAAGGCGGCCGCCATTGCCGCACCGCCGCTGCCTATGACTGCAATGTGTAGCGCGTCGCCGTTTTTGCCGACCTCGGTGTCGCTGCGCAACCAGCCCAGCGCCTTATCGAGCTGGCCGGGGCGCGGTTGTAGCGAGGCGACTTCGAACGACGCTTGATACCCAAGGGCCTCGACGGCGGCTTGCATTTGTTCACGGCTGACAGCCGCGTCGGCCGTCATTTCGGCCTTCCCACCGGCGTAGGAGACGTCCGCCCGGTGCACGCCGGAGATTCCCTCCAGAGCATCTCTGACGCGGTCGGCACAGGAGGCGCAGGTCATACCGTGGATTCGCAGTGTGGTCATAGCGTTTACTTCCTCAAATGGGTCTCTTTGCGGCATTACTGTTTTGGCTGTGGTGGGCAGGCACCCGGGGCGCAACGGGGGTGGGCGGGCGACACGAGATCCCAGATCGAGCCCCCAAGCATGAGGGCCAGACCGATATAGAGCAGCCAACCGCTCCGCCAGCCATAAGCCCGCATCAAAAACACCGCAGCCAAGACCAGGACAGGGCCTATCAGGCCGAGTGCAGTTCGCTGCCACTGCCGATGTTTGAGCCAGCCAAGGGAATTGACGAGCAGCGCCAGGGCCGCAAACAAGGGCAGTAGCGTGGTGATGAACAGGCCTTCCCACTGGCTCAAAAAGCCCAGACCGATTGCAGCGCCTAAGCTAGCCAGAGCAGGAAAACACGCGGCGCAGCCTAGGGCTGAAACCAGCACACCGACGGAACTGGCTTTGTCACCGATCCGCGTGAACAGATTGAGAGGATTTCTCATTGGTATTTCCTCCTATTGCTTGATGGTAGATGGATAGCCGGCATCCTCGGTCGCCTTGGTCAGGGCCTCGGAGTTGGTCTTGGCATCGTCGAAGGTCACGATGGCTTCGCGTTTCTCGAAACTCACCTCGGTCTTGGTCACGCCCTCGACCTGGGTCAGCGCTTTCTTGACCGTGATCGGACAGGCGGCGCAGGTCATGCCCGGTACCGACAGGGTGACGGTTTGGATGGCGGCCCACACCGGGGAAACCACGGCAATGAGCGCGAGAGCGGCAAACAGCTTTTTCATGGGAGACTCCTGCCTGATCAGTAAAACAACGGGAGGATGTAGGGGAAACCGAGCGCGACCAGCACGAGTGCCATCACGAGCCAGAAAATGAACTTGTAGGTAGTTCGTACCTGCGGAATTGCGCAGGTCTCACCGGGTTTGCAGGCTTGAGCCGGGCGGAAAATGCGCCGGTAAGCGAAGAACAGCGCCAACAATGCCGCGCCGATGAAAAACGGGCGGTAGGGCTCCAGAACGGTGAGATTACCGATCCAGGCGCCGCTGAAGCCCAGGGCAATTAGCACCAGCGGGCCCAGGCAGCAGGTGGACGCAAGGATCGCCGCCAGACCTCCAGCGAGGAGTGCACCACGGCCCTTTTGTGATTCAGACATGGGTTCAACCTTTCGAATGTTTGATCGATGGGTTAAGGTTATTTCCGTAGTCAGGTACGGAGTCAAGCGGTATGAAAAACACTGCGGAAAGCCTGACCATTGGCGTCTTTGCCAAGGCAGCCGGGGTTAACGTGGAAACCATTCGGTTCTATCAACGCAAAGGGCTGTTGCCCGAACCGGACAAGCCCTACGGCAGCATTCGTCGCTACGGCGAGGCGGATATTGCACGGGTGAAATTCGTGAAGTCCGCACAACGGCTGGGCTTCAGCCTCGATGAAGTGGCCGGACTGTTGCGGCTCGATGACGGTACGCACTGCAATGATGCGCGTGTGCACGCCGAGCAGAAGCTCGAAGACGTGCGGGGGAAACTTGCGGATCTGCGGCGGATCGAGTTGGTCCTGGCGCAGTTGGTTGATGACTGTTGCGCGAGCCACGGGACGGTTAGCTGCCCGCTGATCGATTCGCTGCATGGAATAGATAGCCACGAAAACTTCGCGCCTTAGCCTACGATTTCCCGTTTCATTGCCCCCCTGTTTGTCGGCTTGAACAGGAAAAGAGCGGCGCTCAATGAGCCCCGTTGACTGGCCAAACCTACGGTCTGCTTTTAGCCACGCTCTTACCCTACAGAGCCGAGAGTCCTGATCACTTCGAATGCAAATGATTGGTCAGTTGCAACGCAAATGGGTGGTCAAGTGGGGTGCAATTTCGCAGTTTTTGAGTGTGAGCGCGTCAATCAGCGGTTAAAGGGGATTAAGGTCTGAGATGCAAGGCGGTGTAGTTCGGACGCTTACTTGTATTTTGACTTTGGCGTAAAAACTGCTGTTTTCTAATAAAACAGTTGCTGGCTGTTCGCTACTGTATGGCGTTCATTTTTAAAATCCTTACCCGGGTACACGGTGATATGTGATAAAAGAACACCATCCACAGGACTCGCGTCCTACCAGACCCACGCTAGAAAGTCGGCTACTCATGTCCAGTATTCTGTTTTTCCCAATGTCTATGCCAGACGAGACACTATTATCTCGTATTACGAGATACCATTTTTTGTCCGGAAACAAAACCGAGGCAGAAACTTTCCGTGATCTTTTTGGCGTTGCGCCATTCCAACTATCTATCATACCAAAGCAATTAGAAAACCTTGCTTCTCGATTGCCGGGAGTTAAAGAAGGCAACTTGGCTGAGTTGCTTGAGATTAACACTACGTTCCCAGCCTACAAACCTTTTATAGGATTATCAAAAGAATCCTCTAAGGAATTTGACAAGGTTTTATCTGATGTCGCTCGAGTGCCTAGGAGAGAAGGTACGAGGAATAGCAGAGCTAAAATTTGCTTGGCCTGTGTGCAGGCCGACCTCATAGAGTGTGGCTACGCATATTGGCACCGAGCTCATCATGTACCGGGCGTTACAGCGTGCTGGCGACACGGTGAAGAACTTCTTAAATCTTGCCCTAATTGCTCTCACCCTTTCTATCGTAAAAACCGATTGTTACCGGGGTTGACCGATGATTGTGCTTGCGGGTGGAACGCTGTTAAACCTACGAACCGCTCACTCGCCTCAAATGAAGAGCGCGAGTTTGCAGTTTTTGTAAATGATATTCTGCAACGCAATCTGCCATCGATAGAATATACGGTTTTGGCTGCTTGTTATCGGCGTCAAGCAAAGAAGCAAGGGTTTGTTCATGGGAACCTAATTGGCACAGCTAAATTATTTAGCAGTATTCGTGATAAGTTCAGCGATGAAATTATTTCGAAAATTGATTTGGCATACGCAGCTGGAATTCGAAGTCAATGGATTAGGCTATCGACAACAAGAGGTCAAATTGATATGCCGTTGGCAAGGCATCTTTTAATATCTCTCCATCTTTTTGGATGTGCAGAAAAGTTTGAGAAATGCTTGGCAGAAGAGTCTCTACTTGCTAGCTCGGCAAACCCGACGGTCCGTCTTAAAGAGAAAACTTTGCCAGAACATAAGAAAAAGGCTTATCGAGAAAAAATCTCAATGCTACTTGAAGTGAAGCCAGGCATTGGTATGGACTATCTTTGGGTAAGTGCTTATCAAGTAACCCGTTGGCTCAACGAAAACGATAAGGACTGGTTGTTGAGTAAAATTACAGGGAACTTAATGCAGAAGAGTAGTGTCGAGCCGGTGGTAAATGATGAGGACGAAAAATACGCAACTATTCTTATAGAGGGCGTTGAGAACTTGTACCGCATCACCCAAAAACAGGTGCGAGTAAATATCAGTAACATGCTTGCACTTTTGCCGCGAAAAGTAAGTAGGGAGCGTGCGACTCGTAAGTCTTTCCCATTGCTGTCAGCTCAACTTGAACTTCATCTTGAGTCTCTTTGGCATTTTAGGTTACGGAGATTTATATGGACGATGTCGGAGATCGCGAGGCTTAAGTTACCCCCAAACAACTCCAGCTTGAGATTATTGACAACAGTGCCTCATGTGGCCTGCCAGGCTCTCATAAATCACTTCGAGTGGGATTTAGACAGCATGGTTAAGGACGGCATTAAGGTTGACGTTATGCTTAGAAATACCGGTGTCTCGCGGCAATGGGAAGGGCCACCAGGTTATGATATTTCCATGGGTGGCAATGCATACATGGAGATGATCGCGTCCAATTCAAAGCTCCAGTAGATATTTTTATGGCGTGGCGCAGTTGCTCTGGATCCGGTGATTTTTGTGGCTTATTGCTGGGCGTTGGATGTCATTGTTAATACCGACGCCTATTGCGTATTGATCGGGCATTGGATGTGCACCGATAGCAGCGGTTTACGCATATACGGGATTTATGCCGCAGAAGCAGATATCGCTCACGTACCGCAGACACCGGCATCTATTTTGACGTCGGATTCAAGCATGAGCAATGGCATAAATCAGACCATAGCTAAAGGGCTAAACGTTAGCTTTTGAGCAGATGAGCCAAGTTTTGCGTGCTGTTCATCGGGGTTTAAGTCGGGCGATTTACGGGCAGCTATGCTGACTGGTGTGATTAATCATTCGACTCGATTTATGAAGTGGGTCGGAGGGATGAATGAATCTGGCGGGCCTAGCAGAACTGGTTTCTGGTGGTGAAAAAATACCTGGATGTGAGCTTCCTCATTCAGACGCCGTGGCTCTGATCGGATCTTACTTCCCTGGACGGACCTATTGCCTAGTCGCTGACTGGATAATGGTTGATTTAGTGGTCTCCCCCCGTCAGTTAAAGGTCGTTGTTAGAGGAGGAGTTACTCCTACACTGGTCAACACTTTGTTTGTTCTCCACGATAGCTGAGGACGTTTCCATCGCGCCCGCTGGGTAAGAACCTCATTGGGAGTTTCCTTCACCCACGATTGCCTGTTCGAGACCAAAAATACCGTTTATGTGTTGATGGGACCCGGCCGAAGGGTACAGACGGACCTAGATGTCGCTTTGAGCCTGTACTGAGAGTCACGGACGCGTAATGTGGTATTTATCGACGCTCAATGTTTTGGGCGCCGTCCCACTCAACCATCGCGGTACTGTCTCGGTGCTTACTGAGACATGGCGTTCGTAACAATCGTCCCCAGAACCAGGCCTATAGCGGAGTGGCGACACATGACCATTACCCGGACTATCGTCCAGACAGTCGAGTTCTTGTGTGACCTGTCTTGAGATCAAACCCTCCAAAAATCTGTTCTTCAGTAGGTAAAAGGCCTCCTGCGCATTACCTAGAACCTCGGGTAATCTTTGGGATAGATTCCTTCGAAGAATTGCTTCAAACGAAGGATCTGATCGATCCAGCGTGGGCGGTCCCCGCTCTTCAGCTGTGCTCCAGCGCTGACGGATAAGATTGGAAAAACTTTTCAGACTGAGTCTACGTTAGAGACTATGGTCTGTGACAAGCCTAGATGATGCTGTCCGCGTTTCGACGCTCAGACCCTCGTGCTGATGAATGGCATAGAGTATTATGCTGTATGCATATACAGTTATTGGGTTCGTGCAGCCTTACTGATCACTAGGTGTTGGAGCCCTTAGGTGATATCTGATATCGAGATAAGCCCTGAAGTTTGCTGGGTAAGGTGCTATTTTCAGTGATTCCATATTGATACTATCGGAACGGAATTCGACCTATGATTACGCTGAAAACTGCCATTATTCACAGCTTCAAGAAGCTGGCCAAGACCAGCGTTATCTCCGAGGTGGTCAAGAAGGATGTGGCGCTCGATACTGAAAATCCCGCGTTGCATTTTCTGGTCAATGGTATCCACGGCCTCATCGGCAAAGAAGGCAACAGCGTGGTCTACGGCCAGTTTGCCAATGATGACCGTCAGGGACCGTTTCCAGAGCGCTTCACCGCGTTCGTAGAAGTACAAGATGATGAAGCGCGATTTATCGACTTGACCCACTTGGCAATGGACCAGTTGGTGGAGCAAGCCGGTAATCAAGTCTTATCGACCGGTGGACACATCCTTTGCGCTCAGTACACCGCAGGTGCAACCGACTTTTTCCTGGTCGCCAGCATGAAGGAACGCGGCGGTATACAGCTGGACGAGAACTATGTGCCCAAGGAAATTCAAGAGGTCGATCTCAACAAGGTTCAGCAGGCCGCCAGGATCAATTTAGCGAGTTTCGTGGCCATAAAGGCTATGGCTGCTGCGGCCGCTGCTGCGCCTGAGCAGAATGAAGATGACGCGGAGGATGAAGTGGATTCAACCTACCTGTGCTTCATCAGCCGGGGCCGTGATAGTCAGGCATCCGATTATTTCATCTCTGCACTGGGATGCGCGAAAGGAGTAGCTTCCGGACGCGCTACCAAAAATGCCATTGATAACGTTGCACGGTTTTTTCGCGACAACAAAACGTTAAAAGGCTTTGGTTACAAGGCCAAAGAGGCGGTGATCAAGTATCTGGAGGAGCAGTTGGCCGCAGGCAAATCTGCGCGCTTGGACGCTATCTGCCACGTCGCTGTCGCACACGTACCCGCTGACTTAGTGGATGAAATTGTTGGGCTGAAAGACTATTTGAATAGCGAGAAACATAAGGTGCCAGACGACTTTACGGTCAATGCGAAATCGCTGAAAGAGAAGACCCGTATCAAGGGGGACGCGGCTAACTGGTCGTTGCAATTCGAGCGTGGAGCGTTAGGTAAGGATCCGGCCGCAGACGTTTATTATGATGAGGGACGGAAAAAGTTGACGCTGTCCAATCTGACTGCCGAACTGGTTGGTGTGATCGAGAAAGAACTGCTGGCCAGGGTCGGCTAAGAATGTTTTCTAATGTGGTAGCTCTCTACCGCGCCATTGGAGCGCCCACCATTGAGGACGGAGTCATCCGCTATGAGGGGATGCCAACGCCCGACATTATCTGTAGAAGTCTCGACTTAATCTGACACCCCTCTTGAAAAAGAGCGGGGCTACCGG
>NZ_JAHIDY010000020.1:0-112157 GCF_018732265.1 Pseudomonas sp. TAE6080 | reverse complement strand
CTGACAGTCACGACCTCAAATCCGGTAACTGTCAGATGAAGTCTGAGTTTCTACACTTTAACAGCCTCACATTTAAAGAAGCTCTATTTTCTAAATATGCTCAATATGTGTTTTTTGGGCTACTCTTCATTTTCTTCTTAATTATCAGCATCTCAGCACCACTTACGAACGCAAAATACCTGATGGTTTCATTGAGAGACGCTCCGGAAGCGCCATCATTTTACCTATCCGAGGGTGATGCTAAATTTAGCTTTTTCAGATCCACCCCAACGCTGACAGACAAAGAGTGCCAGTCACCGGAATCACTTAAAGAAATTTTCAATAAAAAATTTACAGAAAAAAACATCAACATCATCTGCTCGCTCTTTGACGACAAGAAATACCGCGAGCATGTAAACAATGGGCTCAAGGGGCAACGAGGGCTTCTTCTGACAATCGTCGCAACTTCGATTTTCTTCGTATTCTGTATATTAGTGCGAATATCCAGATCAAGTATTGCAAAAAAACTCCACGAAAAAATTCATCCGCCCAAAAAACAAATTTTCAAAAAATAACCCATCCAGCTGAATAGCTTTGCGACTCTAACATTACACCGTTAGAGTCGCCTCGCTTGATTGATCACACCACAAAACCTATCTAATGCCTTTTCTAGACTACGAGTAGGTTCATATCAGTTAAGCGCAGATCCCCTGCTTTGAGCATTGCGTTCGCTTAACTGATCGGCATTAGGCTCATGAGGCCGGTTTTTTTATGCCTGGGATTTGCCAGTAAAACCCCGCAATACCTCCGTTCTGCAGCCGCGCCCCACGCCCATACACTTCTTGCACCCCTGCCGTTTTTATTGGTGGGTAGAGTGTTGATAATTTTTATTTAGTGGTTATAGTCACCACCAATACACCACAAGGAGGTGATGTGGATAGCCGATATTTAATAGGCCATATCGTTGCAGATGGCTGGTACCTGGCGCGCGTCAGGGGCAGCCATCATCATTTCAAGCACCCAACCAAGCCTGGGCTGGTGACTATTCCCCATCCCAAGAAAGACCTGCTGGACAAGACCGCCAAAAGCATTTTGAAACAGGCCCTGCTCGGTTAAACCGTCCCTGGAGGACAACGAACATGCTGTATCCGATTGCAATTTCAACCGGTGACGACAACCACGCCTGGGGTGTGGAAGTCCCTGACATCCCTGGCTGTTTCTCTGCTGGTGATGATCTGGACGACGCCATGGCCATGGCACGGGAGGCCATAGAGGGTCATTTTGAGCTTCTGGCAGAAGACGGAGCACCGATTCCCAGTGCGCAAAAGGTCACCCTGCATGCGGCCAACCCGCAGTACGCCGGCTGCACCTGGGCGGTGGTCGATATCGATGTCACCAAGTACCTGGGCAAGGCGCAGAAACTCAACATCACGCTGCCTGGCTATTTGCTCAACCGTATTGATGAATACGTGCTGCATCACCCGGAAGAAAAAAGCCGTTCGGGGTTTCTCGCTTCGGCTGCGCTGAAGGTGCTGCAACAAGAGCGATAACACCACCGAATTTGACCGCAAGAAACGTAGTTCGGCCATCAACGATGAGCGTTAAAGTGCAGGCCTGTCGGTCAATGACCCACCCAACAAGGAGCTCGCTCATGCCATGTGAATACAAACTCATGCCCTCTCCCGTCGGCCAGTTGACCCTGGTAGCCCGCAACGGCAAGCTCGCCGCGATTTTGTGGGAAACCGAGCGCGCCAACCGCGTGCGCCTGGGCGAGTTGGTAGAGGTCAACCACAGCCCGGTGCTGCTGGAAGCCGAGCAGCAGTTGAAAGAGTATTTTGCCGGCACCCGCGACCGTTTCGAGCTGGAGCTGGACTTTGACGGCACCGAGTTCCAGAAAAAAGTCTGGGGCGCGCTATTGACCATTCCCTTCGGTGAAACCCGCAGCTACAGCCAGATTGCCCAGCAGATCGGCAACCCGAAAGCCGTACGAGCGGTGGGTGCGGCGAACGGGCGCAATCCCATTTCGATCGTCGCACCCTGCCATCGGGTCATTGGTGCGTCGGGCGGCCTGACCGGATTTGCCGGTGGGCTTGAAGCCAAGCAGTACTTGCTGACATTGGAGGATGGCGAGGCCACAAGATCGCTGTTTTGATGGCTATTGCGCGACCGGCTGAAGCAACAGCCCGTTCACCAATGGGCCACGTACAAATGCCTGATAATCGAACAGCGCCTGAAAACCAAACGAGCGATAAAGCAAGAACCCATCGCTCGATGCCTCAAGAAAACACGTTTGCGCCCCCAGGCTCACGGCGTGCGCCAACGCGACCTGGATCAACCGAGTTGCATAGCCTCTACCGCGAAACTCAATGTGAGTGCCCATGTCATTGAGCCGCGCCAGCCCGTCACACATGGACAAGGTTATGGCACTCACCGGCCGCCCCTCCACTGACAGCGCAAAATGATAAAAGCCTTCGCCGCGATCAATTGCAACCTGATGCCTGGCCTGATAACGCGCAACGCCCTCGGCTGTCAGGCCAAATGCACTGCTCAGGGGAGCCGCCCAATCGTCGAGGCTCTGGGTCAAACTGACGGTATCGCTGACAGGTGTTCGGACGGCAGCGGTGAAGCTCGTCAGGTCAAGGACCATTGCGCTGGTCTTTTGCGCGAAGATAAAGCCCATCGCCTGTAGGCTTTGCGCCAACTCCTCGACCTTTTCCTGATGAATCACTATCCGTACGGGCAAAACCACGCTGCGGATCAATTGCTCACAGGCGGCCATCCCACCACCCAACGGCTCACTGCCGACCCGGACAAACAACAGGTTCCATTCATTGACGACTTCGTCAGCAAAATAGGCGCTCACACAGGCGTTGAAGCTGCGGTGCAACGGGCAGGTCGCGGAAAAAAAGTGGGCTTCGGTCCGGTGGTAAAGCGAATTGACGGTCGTAGGCATCGGCAAGTCCAGGCAAAAAACCAGTCTTGCTTCAACGCCTGCGGGTCACTGTCGGCTGTTTCCGAAAGCGACAGTAGAAAGCTGCCACGGGTGATGGGAATTACGACGCAAAAAAACGGCGGCTGGAGTAGTCCAACCGCCGTTTCAATACCACAGCCCCCGTAATCAACCGTCGCCGTTACGGCTCTTGCCATAGGACGACGCCAGGGCCCGGGCTTTTTCCAGGCGGGTTTGCAGCTTGGGCAGGGTTTCGTCGACCAGTGCCTTTATTTCGGGAATCTGCGACGCCGCGCCTTCCTGCTTGAACAGCGCGATGGCATCTTCGTTGGCCTTGACCTGCTGGGCCGTGTAGGCGGCGTCAAAGGAGTCGCCATCAGTCAGTTCAGGCATCAGGGTTTCGGCCTTGTCGGCGATCTGCTCGCGAGGCGCCACCGGCAAGTCGAGTTTTTTCGCAATCGCAGCCAAATGTTGATTGGCCAGGGTGCGCTCATTGATGACCTCGATGGTGTAGTCCTTGATTTCCTGGGACGAGGTCTTGGCGTGGGCCATGCGGCTGGTTTCGATATCGGCCATGCCTTTGGCCGAGGCTTGCTCGATAAACTCGGCAGGCCCTTGGGCCAAGGCATTGCTGGCGCCGAGGCCCAGCAGCATCGCGAAAGTGGCGGTGCGTAACCGGCTAGCCATACGGCTCATGATGGGTTCCTCCAGGTAATAAATACATGCCGGGGAACGAACCCCGCCCTGAATCTGAATTTTCAGGGCGGCAAAGGTTTAGAAAAAACTTGCTGGTGCGACGAACGGTCGTCTTGGACTCAGGAGGATTTGCTGCCCATCAAGCCCGGTAGCGCATGCGCCAGGGCATTGATGGCGAAGCCGATAAACATCACGCCGCACAGCTTGGTAATCAACACTTCATGACGCTGATACACCGTACGCACTTGCCGGGCACCCACGATGCCGATCAGGATGGCATAGGCCACCAGGCCACCGATAAAGCTCAAGACAATCAACCACGGCAGCATGGCCCAGGTCAGCAATTCGGCACGGCTGGACAGCAGCGCCGTGAAAGTGGCCACAGCCACCGGATACGCCTTGGGATTGGTCAGGCCAAACAGGATGCCGTGCCAGAACGGTTGGCGTGCTGCGCCCTGGGGCGCTTCGCTGCTGCGGTTGCGGGTGCGGATCGCACGAATGCCCAGCCAAAACAGATAGAGAGCACTGAGCACACCCAGCACATCAAATGCGCTGCTGCCGATCTCCCGCGCGCCGACAATCGCGACCAGGGCGGTGCTGCACCACACCACATCGCCCAACAGGTGCCCGCACAGAAAACCCGCGCCGGCCCGGCGGCCACGGGCCGCACCAATGCCAAATACCGCCAGCACACCGGGGCCCGGCGTGATGCCATAAATAAAGCCCGAGGCAATGACGGCAAACAGCAGTGATGAAGTCATGGGTTACACGCTCTGACAGAAAATAGGAGGGACGCGTCGATTGTGCACAATCCACTCGGCACTGCAATGCTAGGCCGCGCGTTTGGCCAGCACGTCCTGCACTTGAGCGATCAGCCACTGCAAGGCGCCATCCCCACCACGGCGTTTATGCCAGGCCAGTACAAAACCGAAAGACGGGATATGAAACGGCGGTGGCACCACCAGCAGGTGCCGGGGATCGATGTTCAGCAGCCCCTGCGAAGAAACAGTAAGAATCAGATCAGTGCCCTGGATCAACTGCGGGGCAATACCCCAATGCGGCAGGCTGATTGCCACATGGCGCCGCTCACGGATCGCGGTCAGCGCACGTTCGATTTCCGGGGTGCCACTGCCGCGCATTTCCAGCAGTACATGGGGCCGCGCCAGGTAAGTGGGCAAGTCGAGCACACCACCGGCAGGCAAGCTGTCGCGGTCGACCAGGCAAGCGTAGTGCTCTTCAAACAACGGCGTGCTGCGCAATTCGCCCGGCAGGTCGGGAAACACGCCGGCCGCCAGGTCGATTTCGCCACTGAGCACCCCCTCCTGCATGCCTTCGCGACTGGCGTGGGTGATGGCCAGATCAATCCCCGGTGCCTGCTCGCGCAGTGCCCGCACCAACCCAGGCAACAGCAGCGCCGCGCCGTAATCGGACATGGCCAGGCGAAAGGTCCGCCTGGCCGATGCCGGGTCGAAACGGTTCGGTGCCAGCAATGACTGCACCTGGGCCAGCGCATCGGCCAGTGGTGCCGCCAACTCCAGCGCGCGGGCGGTAGCGACCAGCCCACCGCCCTGGCGCACCAGTAACGGATCGCCGAGCAGATCCCGCAACCGCGCCAGCGCATGGCTCACCGCCGGTTGGCTCAGATGCAGGCGCTCAGCGGCGCGGGTGACGTGTTGCTCGCTGAGCAGTGCGTCGAGGATCACCAGCAGGTTGAGGTCGATGCGCCGTAAATCATTCATAGCGTGCATATTCAACATAAGAACTTGGAATTTAAATCTGCGCGACGAATACCGTAGAGTCCAGTAAAACCTTTGGGAGAACGAATATGACGACGTGGCATTGGCTGGGCTTGTTGCTGTTAGCGGTGTTTGCCGGTGCGGTGGTGCCGTTTCAAAGCGCGATTAACGCCAACCTCGGGCGTGGCCTGGGGCATCCCCTGTGGGCGACCCTGGCTTCGCTAACGGTGAGCATCCTGGTGTTATTGCCTGTCATTCTGGCGTTGCGACTGCCGCTGCCAAGCATGGCCTTTATCACCCAGGCCCCAATGTGGATGTGGGCGGGTGGCGCATTTGGGGTGTGTTTTATTGCCTTGGCCCTGATCTTGTTGCCGAAGTTGGGGGCTTCGGGATTTATCGCCCTGGCCATGACCGGGCAGATTCTCGCCTCGTTGCTGCTCGACCACTTTGGCCTGTTCGGCCTGGTGGAACGGCACCTCACCGCACCCCGTTTGCTCGGAGTACTGATGTTGATCGGCGGTGTGGCGTTGATTCAGTTCAGTGCCGCGCCAGCCAAGGCATTGGCTGCGGCGGGCTGACCCATTGCCATCACCGGCGCTCGACAGCCAGGCGATTGATATCGGCAGGTTCGATCACCGCTTGCGGCGCGCCATGCCGGACCACAGCTAGCATCGCCCGTCCCACCGTCTCGGTACTGACCACCCAGGCCGGCCGCACGCGACGAACCAATGACAACAATGGGCCGAGCAAGGTGTAGAACGCCTGGTAGAGCCGGGTTTTAGAACGCACACCATGCAGCGGCTGGATGATCCCCGGACGGAACAGGTAAACCGCCTTGAACGGCAGGCGCAGCAAGGCATTCTCAGTCTTGCCCTTGACCCGTGCCCACATCACCTTGCCCTGCTCGGAACTGTCGGTGCCCGTGCCGGACACATAGACAAACGTCATCTGCGGGTTGAGCCGCGCCAGGGTACTGGCAGCGACCAGCGTCAGGTCATAGGTCTGACGGGTGTAAGTCGCCTCATCCATCCCCACCGACGACACCCCCAGGCAAAACAGACAGGCATCAAACCCTTGCAGCAAATGCTCCAGGGGTTGGAAGTCGAACATATCGGCGTGCAACACCTGATGCAGCTTGCCGTGCTCCTGAGTCAACGCCGTGCGCCCCACCGCCACCACTTCCTGCACATCAGCGGCCAGCAGACACTCACGCAACACGCCCTGGCCGACCATGCCGGTGGCGCCGAATAGCAGAACTCTCATAAGGGGGGCCTCAGTGGCAAGTTTCCAACTAAAGACAAATACACTAACAGCTTGTAGCTTTGCCCCTGAAATTTAGCGTTCAGAAAGGAACTCCAGCCCCTTGAAGAGCACCACAACCCTTGCCATAGCCTGCTGCACCGCCTTCCTGTCCCAAGTCGGCATCAGCATTTACCTGCCCGCGGTACCGGCCATTTCCCAGGCACTGCAGGCCGCCGAGTCCCAGGCCTCGCTTGCCTTGGCGGTGTATCTGGTGGGCATGGCGTTGCCCATGCTGCTATGGGGCAGCCTGGGTGAACGCCTGGGCAGGAAACCGGTGCTGCTGGCGGCACTGGCCCTGTATGCCCTGGCCAGCGCGGCCATCCCCATGGCTCACAACATCGAGACGTTTCTCTCGCTACGGTTCGTCCAGGGCCTGGGGGCTGGTGGCGTTTCGGTGATGGCACGGGTGTTGGTGCGCGATAGTTTCAGCGGTGCATTGTTGGCCAAAGGCCTGTCGTGGCTGGGCATGACCTTCGTGATCGCCCTGGGTATCGGCCAGTTCATTGGCTCGGTATTGCAGGTAGCGTTGGGTTGGGAGGCGATCTTCTACGGCTTGGCATTGGCGGCAATCGGGCTGATTTGCGTACTGCAAGCGGTGGCGTTCCCGCCACGGGTAAAAGCCGATGGGCAAGTTTCTGCATGGCGTATCTACAGCATGATTTTGCAACACCCGGCGTTTCTACGAGCAGCGTTGGCGGGCGGGTTGGGGTATGGCGTGATCATCGCGTTCAATACCTGCGCTCCGCTGATTCTGCAGGGCCGCTTCGAGTGGACTGCCACGCAGTATGGGCTGCTGGGTTGGCCGATCAGCGCGGCCTATCTGGCGGGGGCATTGACGGTCAATCGTTGGGTTGCCCGCAGCGGGCGCCTGTCGATGATGACATGGGGAGTGACATTGGTAGTGGGCGGCAGTTCGGTGATGTTGCTCGCTGGCTGGTTCGCCAGTGATTGGGCCTTGCTGCTGTGGTTGCCTTATTGCGTGGCGGTGTTCGGGCAGTCGATGAGTTACCCCATCAGCCTGTCCCTGGCCAACGACCACTCTCCGGTAGGCGGCTCCTACGCCATGGCCCTAAGTGGCTTTTTGCACCAGTTGATGGCGGCGCTGATTGGTGGCATGGCCAGCTTGCTGGTCAGTCAGCAAGCGTGGCCGTTGGCGGCGTTATGTGTGGCGCTGGCAAGCGGCGCACTGTGGTGCGTCGCCCGGGCCAGGACAGACTAAAACGCGCTGCGGAAAATTTCCTCGATCTGCCGCTGATCCGCCCGCCGTGGGTTGGTCAGGCCGCACGCATCCTTGAGGGCGTTGCTTGCCAGCAGCGGGATGTCTTGCAGCTTGGCACCCAGTTCGCGCAGGCCGGCCGGGATGTCGACATCCTGGGACAGGCAGCGAATCGCAGCGATGGCCGCTTGTGCGCCTTCTTCGGGGCTGAGGTGTTTATCGGTCACGCCCAGGGCGCGGCCGACGTCGCTCAGGCGCGCGGCGCTGACGCTGGCGTTGAAGCTTTGCACGTGGGGCAGCAGCACCGCGTTGCACACGCCGTGGGGCAAGTCGTAGAGGCCGCCCAACTGGTGGGCCATGGCGTGGACAAAACCCAGGGAGGCGTTGTTGAAGGCCATGCCCGCCAGAAATTGCGCATAGGCCATGTTTTCCCGGGCCGCCATGTCGCTGCCGTCGCGCACGGCCAGGCGCAGGTTGGCGCTGATCAGTTCGATCGCCTTGATCGCGCATGCATCGGTGATCGGGTTAGCGGCGGTGGAAACATAGGCTTCGATAGCGTGGGTCAGCGCGTCCATGCCGGTGGCAGCAGTCAGGCCCTTGGGCATGGCGACCATCAGCGCCGGGTCGTTGACCGACAGCAATGGGGTGACGTTGCGGTCGACGATGGCCATTTTCACGTGGCGGGTTTCGTCGGTAATGATGCAGAAACGCGTCATTTCGCTGGCGGTACCGGCGGTGGTGTTGATCGCCACCAGCGGCAACTGCGGCTTGCTCGATTGGTCGACCCCTTCGTAGTCGCCGATATGCCCGCCATTGGTGGCACACAGGGCGATGCCCTTGGCGCAGTCATGGGGCGAACCGCCGCCCAGCGACACCACAAAATCGCAGCCACTGGCCTGTAGCAACGCCAGGCCGTTCTCGACATTCTCCACGTTGGGGTTGGGTTTGGCGCCGTCGTAGAGCACCGAATCGATGTCCTGCATCGCCAGTTTCTCGGCAATCATGCTGGCCACGCCCGCCTTGGCCAGACCGGCATCGGTGACAATCAGCGCCTTGCGAAAACCGTAGTTGCGGATCGCGCTCATGGCTTCGTCGAGGCAGTCGATGCCCATGATGTTGACGGCGGGAATGAAGAACGTGCTGCTCATGGTGAACCCTCGGGGATACGTTGATGCCTACAGCATCGACCGCAGCGGGCTGCGGCATCTTGACCAAGATCAACGCCCGCCCGTGATAAAGTCACCACCCAGCCGTTTTTGAGTAGACCCGCCGCAATGAAGGATTTCCAGGATATCGACGCCGCCCTTGAAGACTGGAGCGCACTGCGCAGCAGCACCGCCTTCGCCGCGATCCTGATCGGCAACGGTGCCAGTCGCGCGGTGTGGGAAGACTTTGCCTACGACTCACTGTTTGAAAACGCACGCACCGTGGAAGAAAAGCCCTTGAGCGCTTCCGAACTGAGCGTGTTTGATGCGATGCAGACCCGCAGTTTCGAACAAGTGCTGGGCGCCCTGAAAACCACCAGCCGCGTCAACAAGGCCCTGGCCGTCAGCTCCGCCGCGCCGCGCAATCGCTACTACGCGATCAAGGAAGCGCTGATCAACACCATCCACGCCGTGCATATCCCCTGGCGCCTGGTGCAGCCTTCGACGCTGGTGACGATCAATCAGGAACTGGCGAGCTACAAGACGGTGTTCACCAGCAATTACGACTTGCTCAACTACTGGTCGATCCTGCACACGCCAGGCATTGACGACCTGTTTCGTGGTGCCGAATCACGCTTTGACCTACGCGATACCGCCACCGCCGCGACGCGCATCCTGTACCTGCACGGCGGCCTGCACCTGGTGCGTAACCTGGATGGTTCGGCGCGTAAATTGCCGTCCAGCGACAGTACGTTGCTCAGCAGTTTTGCGATCAACAACACCATCAAGACCCTCGACGATGTGCCGCTGTTCATCAACGAAGGGCCCACTGGCGAAAAGCTCAAGACCATCCGCAGTTCGGATTATCTGTCGTTCTGCTATGAACAGTTGCTGGGCCAGGAAGGTGCGCTGTGCATCTTCGGCCATCACCTGGGCGAGCAGGATCAACACTTGGTGGAGGCGATTCGCCGTTCGAAGATCAAGACCCTGGCGATTTCGGTATTTGGCCGCAGCGAAGGGTTTATCCAGCAGCAGAAGCGGCGGTATGCGGGGCTGTTTGAAGGGATGGAGGTGGAGCTGCGGTTCTTTGCGGCGCGCAGCCATGCCCTGGGCAAAGCGGCACTGTCGGTGCCGGTCGAACACTGATCCCCAGAACAGAGGCGATCAAATGTGGGAGCTGGCTTGCCTGCGATGCAGGCGATGCGGTGTATCAGCAACTGTGAGGTGATGCCATCGCAGGCAAGCCAGCTCCCACATTGACCGCGTTCCAAACCTATTCTTCGGCGCTGTGTACCACCACCAGCAACTGCGCCTGCACTTCGCCCACCGAACGAATGCGGTGCGGTTTTTGCGCATTGAAGTGCAATGCGTCGCCGCGCTCCAGCAGTACCCGTTCGTTCATGAAGTCCACTTCCACCCGGCCTTCATGCACAAACAGAAACTCCTCCCCCAAGTGCTCCTTGAAAGTCTTGTCGCTGAACTCCGCCGGCGGATAGATGATGAACGGCAGCAGGCTGCGCTCGCTGACCTGATGGGCCAGCACTGCATAACCCGGCGACGTGTCGGGCCGCTCATGGCTGCGCACCAGGCTGTAGCTGTCGAGGCTGACGTTGTCTTCGCTGAACAGTTCTTCGACCTTGACGTTCAACGCCTTGGCCAGTTTCAGCGCGGCGGCAATCGACGGCGTGTTCAGCCCGCGCTCGACTTTCGACAGATAACTCTTGGTCATCCCGGATTTCTCGGCCAGTGCCTCCAAGGTAACACCGAGCTTTTTTCTCAATAATTTCAAACGGATAGACATGCGCAGCGATTAATCCAGCCAGAGGACGATGATTTTTACTTGCCAATGACACATTGTGTCATATAGCCTCTTTAGTGTCATTTGCAGAACCCAACGACCTTGCGAGCTGCGGGAACCAGCAAATCGACGTCCATTGAACCACCCAAAGGACACCGATATGGCCAAGACATTAGCACTCCCCAAAGACCAACTGGTCAAGCAAGCGCTGACCCAGATGCAAAGCAGCCTGACAGATAATACGTGGACCGACCGGCAAAAGCTGGCCCTGACCTGCCGGATTCTGTTCGAGAACGGCCACGACTCCGGCCTGGCCGGGCAGATCACTGCGCGTGGCCCGACGCCTGGCACCTACTACACCCAGCAACTGGGCCTGGGTTTCGATGAAATCACCGCCAGCAACCTGCTGCTGGTCAACGAAGACCTGGAAGTGTTGGAAGGCCACGGCATGCCCAACCCGGCCAACCGCTTTCACAGCTGGGTCTATCGTGGCCGGCCGGATGTGAACTGCATCATCCACACCCACCCGACGCACATCGCCGCCCTGTCGATGCTGGAAGTGCCGTTGGAGGTGTCGCACATGGACCTGTGCCCACTGTATGAAGACTGTGCATTCCTCGAAGCTTGGCCGGGTGTGCCAGTGGGTAACGAAGAAGGCGAAATCATCACCCAGGCCCTGGGCGACAAGCGCGCAATCCTGCTGTCCCACCACGGTCAACTGTCCACTGGCGGCACCATCGAAGAAGCCTGCGTGATCGCGCAATTGATCGAACGGGCGGCCAAACTGCAACTGCTGGCCATGAGCGCCGGTACCGTCAAGCCGATTCTGCCGGCACTGGGACGCGAGGCCCATGACTGGATCTCCAAGCCCAAGCGCCACGGCGCCGCGTTCAACTACTACGCTCGGCAGAACCTGCGCCAACACGCCGATTGCCTGAACTGAAGCCTTTTTCGACCGGAGATATTCCATGTCCAGCCCTACTATTCACGGCATCATCGGCTACACCATCACCCCGTTCAGCGCCGACGGCAGCCGCCTTGACCTCGACGCCCTGGGCCAATCCATCGATCGCTTGATCGACAGCGGCGTCCACGCCATCGCGCCGTTGGGCAGCACCGGTGAAGGCGCGTACCTGAGCGATACGGAGTGGGACGAAGTCAGCGCCTACAGCATTGACCGGGTCGCCAAACGTGTCCCGACCATCGTCAGCGTGTCCGACCTGACCACCGCCAAGGCCGTGCGCCGCGCGCGCTTTGCCGAAGCCGAGGGCGCCGATGTGGTAATGGTGCTGCCGACCTCGTACTGGAAGCTCAGTGAGGCGCAGATCCTTGCGCACTACGCGGCCATCGGCGACAGCGTCGGCGTGCCGATCATGCTCTACAACAACCCGGCCACCAGCGGCACGGACATGTCGGTGGAGTTGATCCTGCGCATCGTCAACAGCGTCGATAACGTGACGATGGTCAAGGAGAGCACCGGCGATATCCAGCGCATGCACCAGCTGTACCGCCAAAGCGAAGGCCAGGTGCCGTTCTACAACGGCTGCAACCCACTGGCCCTGGAAGCCTTCGCCGCCGGCGCCAAGGGCTGGTGCACCGCTGCGGCGAACCTGATCCCGCAACTCAACCTGGACCTGTACCAGGCCGTGTTGGCCAACGACCTGAACCAGGCACGTGCACTGTTCTATCGCCAGTTGCCGTTGCTCGACTTCATCCTCAAGGGTGGTTTGCCAGCAACGATCAAGGCTGGCTTGCGCATGACCGGGCTGGAAGTCGGTGATCCACGATTGCCGGTGTTCCCGCTGGACATGGCGGGCCAGGCGCAGTTGCAGAAGCTGTTGACCTCGTTGAGCTAAAACACAACCCTGTGGGAGCGGGCTTGCCCGCGATAGCGGTGGGTCAGACACACCGTAATCGCGAGCAAGCCCGCTTCCACATTGGATTGCATGGGCCTTTAAATTTACGGAGACAAATAGCAATAATTCTCGATATCATTCGCGACTTTTCTGCAGCGTGCTGCGTCAAGAAGGATATCCATGTCTCGTTTCAAGCCCGACCCGTTGTCGGCCGACGCCTTTCGCGGGTTTTATGCAGATATCCTGCATTACCTGCGCAAACGCACGGACAACGCCAGCGACGCGGCGGACATGACCCAGGATGTCTTTACCCAATGGCTGGACTACCGCGACCGGGCCAAGGTCGAGCAGCCACGGGCCTTTCTGTTTCAGATGGCACGCAATCTGTTGCGTGATCACTGGCGCAAACAGAAGGTGCGGCACATCGTCCACAACGAGCAGGCCGAATGGGATGCCGAGCCTGTCACCGACGAGCAAAACGACCCCATGGCTGCCGCTCAACGCACCCAACGCCTGGAGCAGTTGAAAGAAGTCCTCGCCGAACTCTCGCCCCGCAGGCGAGAAGCCCTTATGCTGCACCGCTTCGAAGGCTTGAGCCAGGCGCAGATCGCCGAGCGCATGGGCGTTTCGATCAGCATGGTGGAAAAGCACATCGCCTTTGCCCTGCTGCACTGCAAGCAGCGACTTCAAAAAGACCCGGGCAAGGAGCAGCCAGAATGACCCGCTTGAGCAACCGCGACGGCCATGCAATTGATGAGCACGACAGCATCGATGCACAGGCTGCCAGTTGGTTTGCGCGCAATCGCAACGAAGGCGGCAGCCTCGATCGCAAGGCCTTCATCGCCTGGCAGGCCGTGCCGGCCCATGCGCGTGCCTACGCCGAATTCGAACAACTGTGGGCCGACCTTGGCCAGCTGCAGCAACTGAACAAACCCGTGCCCTTGCCCACACGCAAGACAGCGCCTTGGCGCCCGGCGCTGGCCGTGGCTGCCGCGCTGGTCTGCGCCTTGCTCGCGAGCAACCTCGGCGCCCCGCGCGGGCTCTATCACACCGAGGTCGCGGCGCAGGACAAAGGCATGCGCACCCTGGACCTGCCGGATGGCAGCACCTTGTACGTCAACGCCAGCACACGATTGCGGGTGGACTTCGATGCCCAGCGCCGCGTGATCCACCTGGACCAGGGCCAGTTGTACCTGGAGGTGGCGCCCGACAAGGAGCGACCACTGTTCGTGCGTGCCGGCGAAGCCGACGTGCGGGTGGTAGGCACCGCTTTTGATGTGCGCCGCAGCCAGCAGCAACTGGTGGTCAGCGTGGCCCACGGGATGGTGGCCTTTGCCCCCGACCAGAAAGCCAGCGCCGTGATGCTCGGCGCCCAGCAACGGGCGACCTACAGCTATGCCAAGGGCTCCGTGCAACAACAAACCCTGGCCGCTGGCGAGGTCGCCGACTGGCGCAGTGGCCACTTGTCCTTTCGCAACCGCGAACTGGCCAGCCTGCTGGACGAGTTGAGCCTGTACCGGCCCAAGGCCGTGGTCTTGGCCGATGGCCCGGTGGCGCACCTGAAAGTTTCCGGCAATCTCGACGTGAATGACCCGGATGCGCTGCTCAATGCCCTGCCGGCCCTGTTGCCGGTGAAAACCGTGGCCCTGGGCGACGGCATTATCCGTATCGAGGCACGCAAGTAACACCATATGAGAATATTTTGCATTCGCATGTGAGGATTTTTTTTCCTGCCGCGTCTTCCTCCGGTCTGCGTTTGATACGCATGCCTTTTTTGGCTATTTAGCCGCCTTGGGGGATTTCATGTTTCGCGCGCCTTGCCTTGCCCAGCACCTGTTTCTTCGACCGACCCTGATCGCCGCCTGCCTGACCGTCAGCCTGACCGCCCAGGCCGAGTCGCTCAAACTGCAACTGCCGGCCCAACCGTTGGCCACATCCCTGAGCCAGGTGGCGCAACAGGCAAAAATCCAGCTGCTGTTCGATGAAGACCTGCTGAAGAATATCCAGGCGCCAGCGATCAACGGCGATTTCACCCCCGAAGTGGCGATCCGCACCCTGCTCAAGACCGGCGAATTCACCCTGATCAAAGTGGGCAGCACCTATGTCGTGCGCCCCGAAGAAAGCCGCACCACCAACAGCGCCAGCGTCCAGTTGGACGCCTTGAGCGTGATCGGCACCGGCAACCAAGTCGATGCCAGCACCGTCGGCCGCTCGACCCTGTCCCAGGCCGATATCGACCGTCTGCAGCCCAACAACATCGCCAGCCTGGTGCAGACGCTGCCGGGCGTGACCATGGGCGGCTCGATGAAGCCGGGTGGGCAGACCATCAATATTCGCGGGATGGGCGAGGCTGAAGACGTGCCGATGACCGTCGATGGCGCGGCCAAAAGCGGTTTCGAGCGCTATCAGCAAGGCACCGTGTTTATCGAGCCCGAGATGATCAAGAGCGTCGAGGTGGAAAAAGGCCCGCACTCGGCCTTCACCGGTAACGGTGGGTTCGGTGGTACGGTCAACATGGTCACCAAGGATGCACCGGACCTGCTCAAGGACGGGCGCAACAGCGGTGCGATGCTCAAGTACGGCTACTCCAGCAATGACCACGAGCAGGTCTACAGCGGTGCCGTGTATGGCCGCACCGACGACGGTCGTATCGACGCCCTGGCCTACCTGACCAAGCGCGACGGCGGCGACATGAAGCTGGCCGACAAGCGCGACTACGACAGCAAGGACTACCCGATCAACCCGCAGCGCCTGCCCAACAGCGCCCAGGATGTTGACGGTCAACTGTTCAAACTGAACATGTACCTCACCGATGAGCACAGCCTCGGTTTCTCCTACTCCCGGGCCAACAGCGAGCGCTGGACACCGTTCTCGGCCAAGAGCTATCCGTCGCCACCACGCCAGTCCGAGATCGACCGCTACGGCTACAAGGGCGCTTTGAAACGCTTTTTGGCCAACCGCACCACTGTCGACACCACCTGGTCGGGCAAGTATGAATACCAGCCCCTGGACAACCCGTTGATTGACATGAAGCTCAGCTACTCGGAGTCCAACACCGACCAGACCGACGAGCGCGACGCCACGGCCGTCATTGCCCTGTCGAGCGGCGGGCGCAAAATGGACACCGCCTACACCGACAAGATTCTTGAACTGCGCAACATCAGCCGCTTCAATACCGGCCCGCTGGACCACGCCCTGACCACTGGCGTGCAGGTCCGCAAACACATCCGCGACACCGAAAGCTGGATGCCCGGCGCAATCTACAACACGCCCAAGTACAACTACGGGTATTTCCAGCCGGCGTTCATGCCCCGCGGCAAGGTCGACACCAATGCGTTCTATATCCAGGACGCGGTAACCCTGGGCGACGTGACCATCACCCCGTCCCTGCGTTATGACCACGTGGTCAACCGTGGCAAAGCCAACGACGCGCCTTACTACAGCAACCCCGATCCGGCCTTCGGCCACGACTACAGCGACCGTACCTATGCCGGCTGGTCGCCGCGCCTGGCGGCGTTCTGGAAGGTCACCCCGGACGTAGCTCTGTTTGCCAACTGGAGCCGCACCTGGCGCGCGCCGGTGATCGACGAACAGTACGAAGTCCAGGGCCTGGGCAGCCGCACCTCCACCAGTCGCAACCTCGATCCGGAGCGCATCACCGCCATTACCGTGGGTAATGTCACCAGCTTCGCCAACGTGATTGCCAGCGGCGACAGCCTGCAACTGCGCACGACGCTGTTCCACAACACGATCGAAGACGAGATTTTCAAGGCCACCGGCCTCGGCTGCCAGGAACAGAACTACAAGGACGGCACTATCGCTGATGTCTGCACCGACATGGCGTCGAAGACCAATTACCGCAACGTCGGCAGCATGACCATCAAGGGCTTCGAGCTCGAAGGCTACTACGACTCGACCTACCTGTTCGGCTCCCTGAGCTACTCGTGGGCCACCGGCAAACGCGAAAACCCTTACACCAACCCGTGGGCCAGCGATATCAACGTCTGGGCCCGCGACATTCCACCGGCCAAGTGGGTCGCGATGCTAGGCACCAAAATTCCTGCCTGGGACGCACAAGTGGGCTGGCAAGGCCAGTTCGTGCGCAAGACCGATCGCCTGCCCAGCGACAAATATTCAAGCGGCCTGAACAGCAGCTTCGGCGACAGGTTTTATGACCAGTACGCCAACGACAGCTACGACACCCAGGGCCTGTTTGCCAAATGGACCCCGCAACAGGCGTACCTCAAGGGCACCGAAGTCAACTTCACCGTCGACAACCTGTTCAACCGCAGCTACATGCCGGCCTTGAGTGGCGACAGCGCCACCAGCGTCGGACGCAATGCCAAGATCAGCGTGACCCGCTTCTTCTAACCCACCCACACCTTCAGAAACTGTACGGTTCAATCTGCACCCAGCTGTAAGCCCGCGTCCTGCGGGCTTTGTGGCTAGATGGGCAATCTCTTCCAGCCCATTCGATCCGGTTGTACCCATGAATTCGCGCGAAAACACCGGCATGGCCCTCGGCCTGCTCGGCGTGATTATCTTCAGCCTGACCTTGCCCTTCACCCGCATCGTGGTGCAGGAAATCCACCCGTTGCTCAATGGCCTGGGCCGCGCGTTGTTCGCGGCGGTGCCGGCAGCCTTGCTGTTGCTGTGGCGTCGCGAAGCCTGGCCGACCTGGCGCCAGGTACGCGGCCTGAGCCTGGTGATTGCCGGAGTGATCCTCGGTTTCCCAGTGCTGTCGGCCTGGGCCATGCAAACCCTGCCCGCCTCCCACGGCGCCCTGGTCAACGGCCTGCAACCCCTGTGCGTGGCGCTGTATGCGGCGTGGCTGTCCCATGAACGACCGTCAAAAGCCTTCTGGGCCTGCGCGGCGCTGGGCAGTGCGTTGGTGCTCGGTTATGCGCTGATCAGCGGCGCCGGTAGCATCCAGGCCGGGGACTTGCTGATGCTCGGAGCGATTGCCGTGGGTGGCCTGGGCTATGCCGAAGGCGGCCGGCTGGCCAAGGAAATGGGGGGCTGGCAAGTGATCTGCTGGGCACTGGTGCTGTCGACGCCGCTGCTGATCGGGCCGGTGGCGTACCTGGCGCTGCAACACGAAGGCGCGATTTCGGCCCGCACCTGGTGGGCGTTTGGCTACGTCTCGCTGTTCTCGCAGTTCCTGGGGTTCTTTGCCTGGTACGCCGGGTTGGCCATGGGCGGGATCGCCCGGGTCAGCCAGATCCAGCTGCTGCAGATCTTTTTCACCATCGCCTTTTCCGCGTTGTTTTTTGGTGAGCACATCGAACCGATTACCTGGCTGTTTGCCTGCGGGGTGATCGTGACGGTGATGCTGGGGCGCAAGACGGCTGTGCAGCCGGCGCCCAGGCCGAGCACAGTCTAATGTGGGAGCTGGCTTGCCTGCGATAGCAGAGTGTCAGTCAACCCATTCGGTACTGACACACCGCGATCGCAGGCAAGCCAGCTCCCACAGGGACCGAGTCGCCTGTCAGGGCAGGTAGTTATCGGCGCGCAGCAGGGTTTCCAGGCAGTGCTCGCTGATCTGGTAGAACGCCTTCAACTCGCGGATCTTCTCCAGCAACTGCGCGTTATCCGAAGGCTCGGCACGCTTGACCGCCAAAATCATCTTGTTCTTGTTGGTGTGGTCCAGCGAGATGAACTCGAACACCTTGGTTTCATACCCACAAGCTTCCAGGAACAACGCGCGCAAGCTGTCGGTGACCATTTCCGCCTGCTGGCCCAGGTGCAGGCCGTATTGCAGCATCGGCTTGAGCAGCGCCGGGCTCTGGATCTGCAAGCGGATCTGTTTGTGGCAGCACGGCGAACACATGATGATCGACGCACCGGAACGGATGCCGGTGTGGATCGCATAGTCGGTGGCGATGTCGCAGGCATGCAGGGCGATCATCACGTCCAGCTCGCTGGGCGCCACGCTGCGCACGTCACCGCACTTGAACACCAGCCCCGGGTGCTCCAGGCGGGCGGCGGCGTTGTTGCACAGGGTCACCATGTCTTCGCGCAACTCGACACCCGTCACCTGGCCTTCGGCCTTGAGGGTGTTGCGCAGGTAGTCGTGGATGGCGAATGTCAGGTAGCCCTTGCCCGAACCAAAATCCGCGACCCGCACGGGCCGGTTCAGTTGCAAGGGGGACGAGGTCAGCGCATGGCTGAATACTTCGATGAACTTGTTGATCTGCTTCCACTTGCGCGACATCGCCGGGATCAGCTCGTGCCTGGCGTTGGTCACGCCCAGGTCGGCGAGGAACGGCCGGCCGAGGTCAAGGAAGCGGTGTTTCTCGCGGTTGTGCTCGGCCGACGGCGCTTCCCGCAGTTGCTGGGGTTTGCTCTTGAACAGCGAGCTTTTGTTCTTCTTGCTGTATTCGAGCTGCGCCTCGTCGGTCAACGACAGCAGGTGCGCGTTCTTGAACGAGGCAGGCAGCAGCGCGGCAATCGCCGCCACGCCATCGTCCACGGAGAAGTTCTTGGTGATGTCACGGGTCTTGTAGCGATAGACGAAGGACAGGCATGGCTGCTCCTTGACCGTCACCGGTTTGATGATCAGCCGCTGCAACTCGGCTTCTTCACCCACGTACTTGGCCAGCACCAGCTTGATAAAGGCGTTTTGCCCAAGGCTTGCGCCCAACAGTTCGATGAACTGGGCGTGATGATCCGGCGCAGGGCTGGTGGGTTTAGCGGTGACAGACATGAACAAAAACGCCTCGGGCAGGGAATGCCGGGCATTTTAGGGGGGATGGGGCGCCAGGGCACGGAGTTATTTGCCCAACGGTCAGCACACTTCAAAATGCGGAAGCTGCTTTCTGTAGGAGCTGGCTTGTGTAGGAGCCAGCTCCCACAGATTACTTGAGGACGATCAGGCGGTTCGGCAGCTCATTGCGGGTTTGCGTCACCGGCACATGCACTTTCAACAATTCGCCACAGGCTTCGATGCAGGCAATGAACCCTGCCAACGTCTGCCCCTGCTTCACTTGCTGGGTAAACGCCTTGACGATCACATCCCAACTTTTGTCATCCAGGCGCTTGGAAATCCCGTCATCCACCAGGATCTCCACATACCGCTCGGCTTCACTGACAAAAATCAGCACCCCGGTGCTGCCCAGCGTGTGGTGCAGGTTCTGCTCCAGGAACTGTCGACGCGCCAGGTTCGACGCGCGCCAATGCCGCACCGAACGCGGGATCAGGTGGGTGGTGATCTTTGGCAGGCGGAACACCAGGCACAGCACGACAAACGTCGCCCACTGCGCCAGCAGCAAGGTGTGCATGGTCAGCCAGCCCGACAGGTAATGCACGATCCCCGGCACCACCAATGCCACCACACTGGCCCACAACAGCGGGATGTAGGCGTAGTCATCGGCGCGGGCGGCGAGTACGGTCACCAGTTCGGCGTCGGTCTGTTGTTCGACCCTGGCGATCGCTTCGGCGACCTGGCGCTGCTCGTGTTCAGTCAGTAAAGCCATGGTTGTAGATGCTCTTTAGTTATTGTCATTACCAGCCACCTGAAGCCCCGCCGCCGCCAAAACCACCGCCGCCGCCCCTGAAACCGCCGCCGCCCCCGCCTCCACCGCCGCCACGCCCACTGCTGCTGAGAATCGCCAGCAGAATGGCGCCTACCGGCAGCCCCATGCGGTTGCACAGCCACAACACCACCAGCAGCAAAATAAACAGACCGATGGAGAACGCCGGGTTGTCCTTGGCAAAGTTGGGGTCGGCCACATGGGCCGGCACCGCCAGCGGCTCACCGCCGACCACTTGCACCATCGCCGCCACGCCGTCGCTGATGCCCTTGGTGAAGTTGCCGGCCTTGAACGCCGGCGCAATCACCTGGTTGATGATCACCCACGACTGCGCATCGGTGAGCACGCCTTCCAGGCCATAACCCACTTCGATGCGCAACTGGCGCTCGTCCCGGGCGACGATCAGCAGCGCGCCGTTGTCCTTGCCCTTTTGCCCGATGCCCCAGTGCCGGCCCAGTTGAAAACCGAAGTCTTCAATGGGCAGGCCTTGCAGGTCGGGCACAGTGACCACCACGACCTGGGCACCGGTGGTCTGCTCCAGCGTCTGCAATTGCTGGCTCAGTTGCGCACGCACCGGCGGGTCGATCATTTGTGCGTTATCGACCACCCGCCCGGTCAGCGCCGGAAAGTCCGGTGCTGCCTGGGCCGTCAGGCAAAAAGACAGCAGCCACGCCGCCAGCCACCAAACGCGCTGGCCCATCAGAACTTCACTTGCGGCGCTTTATCGGCATCGGCACTGGTGGCCTCGAAGTTGGCGCGCATTGGCAAGTCGCTGTACATCACGCTGTGCCACAGGCGGCCTGGGAAGGTACGGATCTCGGTGTTGAAGGCCTGCACGGCGGCGATAAAGTCGCGACGGGCCACGCTGATACGGTTTTCAGTGCCTTCCAGCTGCGATTGCAGGGCCAGGAAGTTCTGGTTGGCCTTCAGGTCCGGATAACGCTCGGACACCACCATCAGGCGGCTGAGGGCACCACTCAAGCCTTCCTGGGCCTGCTGGAACTGCTTGAGTTTTTCCGGGTTGTCGAGGGTGCTGGCATCGACCTGGATCGAAGTCGCCTTGGCCCGCGCCTCAATCACGGCGGTGAGGGTGTCTTGCTCGTGGGCGGCATAGCCCTTGACCACTTCCACCAGATTGGGGATCAGGTCGGCACGCCGCTGATACTGGTTCTGCACCTGGGCCCAGGCCGCCTTGACCTGTTCGTCCAGGGTCGGGATCTTGTTGATGCCGCAACCGCTCAGCACGCTGCTGATCAGTAGCAGGGCCGCGGCTTTCCAGCCCCATCGAATAGTTTGTGCTGCTTGCATGGTGTTTCTCCTGGCCAACCTTATGGAATTTGACGACTCACCCTATACATCACGCGCTTGGGGCATAATCGGCCACCGTAACTGGATTGCATCGAATCAATCAGCTAAAAAGATGCCCAACGCGAATCAGAGTTCAGAAGTGTGCGTTATTTATCTGAACAACACCCGAACAACAATAGTCGCTCCCCACATTTTGGCCGAACCGCGTTTACCTTGAACACGGTGCAGTGAGCCGAAAAAGGATATTCATGAAAAAGCTGTGTTTGCTGGGCCTTGTTGCCACTCTGGCCAGTCACCCTGTCGTTGCCGAGACCAAGCCCGCTGCGCTTAAAGACAAGGACGCCTTCGTCAGCGACCTGCTCAAGCAGATGACCCTGGATGAAAAGATCGGCCAGTTGCGCCTGATCAGCATCGGCCCGGAAATGCCGCGCGAGATGATCCGCAAGGAAATCGCCGCCGGGCGTATTGGCGGGACCTTCAACTCCATCACCCGCCCGGAAAACCGTCCGATGCAGGACGCGGCCATGCGCAGCCGCCTGAAGATCCCGATGTTCTTCGCCTATGACGTGATCCACGGCCACCGCACCATTTTCCCGATCAGCCTGGCCCTGGCCTCTAGCTGGGACATGGACGCCATCGGCCGCTCCGGGCGCATTGCCGCCAAGGAAGCCGCGGCAGACAGCCTCGACATCACCTTCGCACCGATGGTCGATATTTCCCGCGATGCCCGTTGGGGCCGCACCTCCGAAGGCTTCGGCGAGGACACCTACCTGGTGTCGCGCATCAGCGAAGTGATGGTCAAGGCCTTCCAGGGCCCAAGCCCGGCCCAGGCCGACAGCATCATGGCCAGCGTCAAGCACTTCGCCCTGTACGGCGCAGTGGAAGGCGGTCGCGACTACAACGTGGTCGACATGAGCCCGGTCAAGATGTACCAGGACTATCTGCCGCCGTACCACGCGGCAATCAAGGCCGGCGCCGGCGGCGTGATGGTGGCGTTGAACTCGATCAATGGCGTACCGGCCACCGCCAACACCTGGCTGATGAACGACCTGCTGCGCAAGGAATGGGGCTTCAAGGGCCTGACCGTGAGCGACCACGGCGCGATCTTCGAACTGATCAAGCACGGCGTGGCCAAGGACGGGCGCGAAGCGGCCAAGCTGGCGATCAAGGCTGGCATCGACATGAGCATGAACGATCAGCTCTACGGCAAGGAACTGCCGGGGCTGCTGAAGTCCGGCGAGATCGAGCAAAAAGACATCGACAACGCCGTGCGTGAAGTGCTCGGCGCCAAATACGACATGGGCCTGTTCGCCGACCCGTACCTGCGTATCGGCAAGGCCGAGGATGATCCGGTCGACACCTATGCCGAAAGCCGCCTGCACCGCAGTGAAGCCCGCGACATCGCGCGGCGCAGCCTGGTGTTGCTGAAGAACCAGAACGACACCCTGCCGCTGAAGAAATCCGCGACCATCGCCCTGGTCGGCCCGCTGGCCAAGGCCCCCATCGACATGATGGGCAGTTGGGCCGCCGCCGGCAAACCCGCGCAATCGGTGACCCTGTTGGACGGCATGAACACGGTGATCGGCGAAAAAGGCAAAGTGATCTACGCCCGTGGCGCCAACATCACCAGCGACAAAGCCGTGCTCGATTACCTCAACTTCCTCAACTTCGATGCCCCGGAAGTGGTGGATGACCCACGTTCGGCCCAGGTGCTGATCGACGAAGCGGTCAAGGCCGCGAAAAATGCCGATGTGGTGGTGGCTGCCGTAGGCGAGTCCCGTGGCATGTCCCACGAGTCCTCCAGCCGTACTGACCTGAACATCCCGCAAAGCCAGCGTGACCTGATCAAGGCCCTCAAGGCCACGGGCAAGCCGCTGGTGCTGGTGCTGATGAACGGTCGACCATTGTCGATCCTCGAAGAGAACCAACAGGCCGACGCGATCCTCGAAACCTGGTTCTCCGGCACCGAAGGCGGCAACGCGATTGCCGATGTGCTGTTTGGTGACTACAACCCGTCGGGCAAGCTGCCGATCACCTTCCCACGCTCGGTGGGGCAGATTCCTACCTACTACAACCACCTGACCATTGGCCGACCGTTCACGCCGGGCAAACCGGGCAACTACACCTCGCAGTACTTCGACGACACCACAGGCCCCCTGTATCCGTTCGGTTATGGCCTGAGCTACACCACGTTCAGCCTGTCGGACATGGCGCTGTCGTCCACCACCCTGAACAAGACCGGCAAGCTCGACGCCAGTGTCACCCTGAAAAACACCGGCAAGGTGGATGGCGAAACCGTGGTGCAGTTGTACATCCAGGACGTGGCCGGCTCGATGATCCGCCCGATCAAGGAACTGAAGAACTTTCAGAAGATCCTGCTCAAGGCCGGCGAATCAAAGGTGGTGCACTTCAGCATTAGCGAGGATGACTTGAAGTTCTACAACACCCAGCTCAAGTTCGCCGCCGAACCGGGTGAGTTCAATGTGCAGATCGGGTTGGATTCCCAGGATGTGCAGCAGCAGAGCTTTGAACTGCTCTGATTTGAAGCTGTAAATGCGCTCAGTGTAGGAGCTAGCTTGCCTGCGATGGTTTCACCTCGGTTCACCTGATGAGCCGAGGCTTCTACCCCGCAGGAAAGTCAGAGTTTATGCATCTTGATGGCTTGTATTACGTCAAGTAGGCCTGTTTGAACTCTGCGTAAGTCATGTCCTCAAGATTGACGCTATCTTTGACTTGAGCAGCCTTAGCAATAACCCTCTCCCACTTGGGGTCGGCGGTAAGAAGGTCGGCAGGAATATCTTTAAGAAGGAGCTCTGGGGCCTCTTCCTTCAATTTCTCCTTGATCAAGTCATGAGCTTCGTCATAGCTGATCTCCTGTTTTTGTGCGAAGTCCTTCGTCAAGTCGTCGAAACGGTTGCGAGCAGAATCATTCAGCCACATGCCTGGAGGGTTGTAGATCTGCAACTGACCCAGCGCTGTGGTTAAACGCTGCTGCCTTTCTTCAGCAGGTGAAGTCGCAAGGTCATTGAATAGCCGGTTGGCTTCGTCAGTACTTTCCGCATCACGACGCGTTCGGCCGTGGGTAGCCTGTTGGGTAGGGAGTGAGGGGGCATTAATCGATGACGTCATTGTTAATTACTCATTGGTCTGGATGAGTGCCGGCTCATCAGCACCCGGTCGGTAACAACTAAGTTGAGCATTTCGTCAGTGGCGTGATGAACGCCTACAGTTCCACCTTCGGTTTTCTAGCCCCGCCTATCCAGCAAGTTCACCACCAACCGATCAATCCACCCCCACACCCGCTGCTTCACCCGCCTCCACAATGGCCGGGCCTTCCATGCCTGCAGGCTGACCGCCTGGCTCTGGGCAAAGTCGCGCTCGAAGCTGCCCGCCACCGCCAGCGTCAACTCAGGGTCCAAGGCTTCCAGGTTGGCCTCCAGGTTGAAGCGCAGGTTCCAGTGATCGAAGTTGCATGAGCCGACGCTGACCCAATCGTCCACCAGCACCATCTTCAGGTGCAGGAAGCACGGCTGGTATTCGAAGATCTGCACCCCGGACTTGAGCAGGCGCGGGTAGTAACGATGCCCGGCATAGCGCACCGAAGGATGGTCGGTGCGCGGCCCGGTCAGCAGCAGGCGCACATCCACACCGCGCCCGGCCGCCCGGCGCAGGGCTCGGCGCACGCCCCAGGTCGGCAGGAAATACGGCGTGGCCAGCCAGATACGTTGCTGGCTGTTGTTCAAGGCACGGATCAATGACTGCAAGATATCGCGGTGCTGGCCGGCGTCGGCATAGGCCACCCGGCCCAGGCCCGGCCCGGTCGCCGGCACTTTGGGTAGGCGCGGCAGGCCAAAGTGCCGGGCCGGTTTCCAGGCGCGACGGTGATCGTTGACCAGCCATTGGCGGTCGAACAGGGCTTGCCAGTCCTGCACCAGCGGGCCGCTGATTTGCACCATGACCTCGTGCCAATCGCAGGTGTCCTGGCCTGGGGTCCAGAACTCATCGGTGACACCGGTGCCACCGACAACGGCAACGTTCTGATCGATCAACAGCAACTTGCGGTGGTCACGGTAGAGGTTGCGCATCCAGCGCCGCCAGCGCAGGCGATTGTAGAAACGCAACTCGACGCCGGCATCGGTCAAGCGTCGGCGCAGGCCCAGGGTAAAGGCCAGGCTGCCATAGTCATCGAACAGGCAACGCACCCTAACTCCGCGCTCGGCCGCTTGCACCAGCGCCTGGACCATCGCCTCGGCACAGGCGCCCGCCTCCACCAGATACAGCTCAAGTTCCACCTGCTGTTCGGCGCGGGCAATGCCCACCAGCATCTGCGGGAAGAAGTTCGGCCCATCGATGAGTAATTCGAAGCGGTTCGCGCTGCGCCAGGGGAACACCGCGCCGCCCATGTCAGCGCGCCGTGAAAATCAGCACCGCACCCACCGGTACCGACAGGCTGATCGCGTCAAGGCCGGCGACTTTGCGCAGGGTTTCCACACCGGCAAGCAAATCAAAATCCTTGGCATGCAGCACCAGCGGCTCCAGGGTCACCACCTGGAAGCGTCGGTCATCCAGGCGCGTGGCGAGCAATTCGGCGTTGTAGACCTGGGTCTTGCCGTGCAGGGTGACCGACAGCGGCAGGCGCAACTCCAGCTGTGCGCCGGTGGCCAGGTCATTGATCGGTTGCAGGTTGATTTGCGCGTTGATCAGCGCATCGGGATGGGTCTTGATTTGGAACAGGTCGTTGCGCATGCGTTCATCGCGTAGCGGGATGCCGCTGTTGACCGACTCCAGCTCGACTTCCAATTGCGCCGCGCCTTTGTCATCGACCTTGCCGTGCAGCACCAGGAAGCGATGGACTTCGGACAGGTCGGTGTTTTTAGTGGTGACGAACGACAGCCGTGAGGATTCGTTATCCAGGTACCAGGCGGCCTGCGCAGGCACGGCGATGGCGGCCAGTAGCAGGAAGGCCAGGGGGTTGAAGACGGATACGTTGAACATTAAACACTCGCGCGGATAAAAACCTGCTCGAACAGTAGCAAAGACCCTTTGTAGGAGCGAGCTTGCTCGCGAAAATCGTCAACGCTAACGCGTGCATCCTGGATGCTCGCGGTGTGCCCAGGTTTTTCGCGAGCAAGCTCGCTCCTACAAGGAGGGTGCCGCTTCAGGCCAGTGCGTGCTGCACGCCTTGCACGGTTGCCTCCAGGCTCGCCAGGTGCAAATTCAACACCCGCTCCACCGGCGCCTGGTGCATCGGCCAATGCAACGCCATGCTCCCCACCAATCGCCCATTGGCCCGCACCGGTAGCGCCACCGCGCGGATCAGGAACGGCAAGCGCACCGGATACTCCCAATACCCTTCGGTACGCTGGCCAAACCCCTGGTGCTGGGATTGTTCGCAAGCACGGTACTGATCGTCGGCCGCCACGTGCTCACGACTGGCCAGGCGCTGCACTTCGTCGGGCGCCAGCTCGGCCAGGCACGCCTTGCCCATGGCCGAATGGAACAGGCTGGCATGCTGGCCGACGATCTGGCAGTTGTTCGGGTACAGCTTGCGCAGCACCGTGGGGATTGCACTTTCCATGACTTCCAGGCGCTCGCCGTCGAAGTTCGACAAGTCCGCCACCAGCCCGGTGCGCTCGCTGAGTTCCAGCAACCAGGGCGCCGCGCATTCCACCAGGCGGCGCTTGAAGCGTTGCTGGGTATCGCCGAACAAGCGCTGGGCGCTGATGCGATAACGCCGGTCGCTCAGGCCGCGATAGATCCAGCCCTGCTCCTGCAAGGTCAGCAACATCCGCGACACCGTGGCCTTGGGCAGGCAGGTCAGGTAATGCAGCTCCTCCAGCCCCAGCGCCTGGTGTTCACCCAGCAGCTCGATGATTGCCAGTGCCCGCTCCACTGAACGCACAGTCCCTGTGTCGGCGTTGCTGCCCATGGCTTGATCTCCCGGTGGCTGATGGATGATCGAATTTCACAGCAAGATACAGGCCGTGCCCGCTCAGGCATTCGCCTTCAAGCATTCTGGAGGCCGGCGCTGCACCCAGTGCGTCAGTTGTTCATGGGCATACGCCAGTTGCAGCACGGCGCGATCGGCCTGGGCCGGGCCAATGATTTGCAGGCCCATGGGCAGTCCCCGGGGGTTGAAGCCCACCGGCACACTCATGCTCGGCAGCCCCGCCAATGTCGGGCCGATGACCACCTCCATCCAGCGGTGATAGGTGTCCATGGTTTGCCCTCCAACGACGCGCGGCCAGTGCTGTTGTGCATCGAAAGGGAACACTTGGGCACTGGGCAACAGCAGAAAATCGTAACGCTCGAACAACTTGGCCAGGGCGCGGTACCACTCGCTGCGCGCCAACGAGGCCTGATACACATCCGCTGCGCTCAGTTGCAGGCCGCCCTCCACTTCCCACTGTGCTTCCAGCTTGAGCAACCCACGTTTTTGCGGGTCGGCATACGCCGCCCCCAGCGCGCCCTGCACCAGCCAATGACGATGCACCAGCCAGGTGTGCCACAAGCGCTCCATGGAAAAGTCCGGCTGGCAGCTTTCCACTGCGCAACCCAACGCGCTGAAATCGCCGAGGGCTGATTCACACAGGCCCAGCACGCCGTCGTCCATTGGCAGATAGCCGTTGTAGTCTCCCAGCCACCCCAGGCGCGCGCCCTTGAAGTCACGGGCCAACGGCGTGCCGAATACGCTGGGATCATCCTTGAGCGACAACGGCACCCGTGCGTCAAAGCCAGCCTGGATGCTCAATAGCTGCGCCACATCCGCCACGCTGCGGCCCATCGGGCCTTCGGTGGCCAGTTGCTGGACAAACACCTCCGGCGCCGGCCCATGGGGCACGCGGCCCTGGGACGGGCGCAGGCCAAACACGTTATTGAACGCCGCCGGGTTGCGCAGCGAGCCCATCATGTCGCTGCCGTCGGCCACCGGCAGCATGCGCAACGCCAAGGCTACCGCCGCCCCGCCGCTGCTGCCACCGGCCGCCAAGGCCGGATCATAGGCATTGCCGGTGGTGCCGAACACGCTGTTGTAGGTCTGCGAGCCCAGGCCGAATTCAGGCACGTTGCTCTTGCCGATGATAATCGCGCCACTGGCCCGCACCCGCGCCACGGCGATGGCGTCTTCAGCGGGCACCTGTTCGGCGAACAGTGGCGAGCCCATGGTCGTGCGCAAACCCTTGGTTGCCGCCAGATCCTTGATCGCCTGGGGCATGCCATGCATCCAGCCACGAGAGCGGCCCTGGTCCAGCTCCCGGTCACAGGCCCGGGCCTCGGCCAGCACGTGCTCTTCATCGCGCAATGACACCAGGGCATTGACCGATGGGTTGAAACGCGCGATCTGCGCCAGATAGGCCTGCATCACCTCATGGCAGGACACCTGCCGGGCGTGGATCGCCTGGGACAACGCAATTGCATCGAGCTCAACAATCTTCAAGGCTTCACTCCCTTGGTAAAGCGCGCCGGCGCTGCAACCCTCGGCGCTTCATGCATGCAGTAAGTGCCCAGCAGCGTCAGGACGCAAGCGAACAGCACATAAAACGCCGGAGCCACCGGTGTGCCCAGCTCCTTGCTCAGCCAGGTGACGATCAGCGGGGCAAAGCCGCCGAACACCATCACCGCCACGTTGTAGGCCACCGACACCCCGGTGGAGCGCACCTCGATGGGAAACTGCTCGGCCAGGGCCGTCGGCGCCGGGCCAAAGAAGCCGCCGATGGCGATGCACAACATCACTTGCATCACCAACAGCCGCTCGATGGACGGCGCCGCCGCGACCCACACGTACAACGGGTAAACCATCACGAAAAAGGCCAGGGTGAAACCCATCAACACCGGCCGCCGGCCCAGGCGGTCGGACAACAGGCCAGACAGCGGAATCACCACGGTCATCAGCGCCACGGCGAACATCTGCACCATCAATACCTGGTCCAGGGGCAGGCCGAGGTTCTTGTGGGCGAAGGTCGGCATATTCACCAGTACCACGTAGAACGACACCGTCGCCCCGCAGGCCAGGCCCATGCTCACCAGGATGCTGCGCCGATGGTTGCGCAATACATCCATCAGGCTTGGCGCCGGGCCGGTGGCCTGTTTGCGTGCTTCGATAAACTCTTCCGGGTCTTCCATGTGCCGGCGAATCCACAAGCCCACCGGGCCGATCAGCAGGCCGAACACAAACGGCAGGCGCCAGCCCCACAGGTCGAGGGTTTCGGGGGTAAAGAAGTGCGTGACCAAGGCCACCATCGCCGCGCCGCCAAACACCGCCAGGCACTGCCCGACCAGTTGCCAGGAGCCGTACAAACCTTTGCGATGGGCCGGTGCGCTTTCCACTAGGAATGCCGTGGCGCTGGCATATTCGCCGCCTGTGGCAAAGCCCTGGAGCATGCGCGCCACCACGATCAACAGCGGCGCGCCCATGCCGATGGCCGCGTAGTTGGGGGCAAACACGATCAGCGCGATGGACACGGTCATCAAGCGGATAATCAACTGCATCGCCGCCTTGCGGCCTTTGCGGTCGGCGTACATGCCGAGCAGGATGCCGCCCACCGGGCGCATGAAGAAGCCGACGCCGAAGGTGGCCAGGGCCATCAGCAGCGACGAATACTCATCGTCCGAAGGGAAAAACTGCCGGGCGATGATGCTGGCCAGAAAACCGTAGACGATGAAGTCGTACCACTCCAGCGCGTTGCCGACCACCGCCGCTACCACTTGCCGGGTGCGGGACACGCCTTTTATTGAAGTCTGCATGAGAACACTCCATTCAACCTGTTGAGGAAAGGTCCAGCGGCAGGAAAAAGGCAGGGAGTCAGGCCGGTTTGAGCCAGCTCTCGGTCAGGGCGCCCCAGTAGGCGGCGCCGGTCAGCAGGATGTCGTCGTTGAAGTCATAGGCGGGGTTGTGGACCATCGGCCGCGAAACACCATTGCCGATAAACAGGTAGCTGCCGGGGCAGCGCTGGAGCATCCAGGCGAAGTCTTCGCTGCCCATCAGCTTGGGTGTATTGGCGTCGACCGCCGCGTCACCGAGCAAGGCAATGCCTACCTGACGGGCGAACTCGGTTTCTGCGGCATGGTTGACCAGCACCGGATAGGCCGGGCGGTGTTCGATCTGCGCAGTACAGCCAAAACTCTCGGCCTGGGTCAGGATGATCGCCTTGACCCGCTCCAGCATCTGCTCGCGCACCGGTGCGTTGAGGGCGCGCAGGCTCAGGCGCAACACGGCTTGCTGGGGGATCACGTTGGCCGCTTGCCCCGCTTGCAGGGCGCCGACGGTAACCACCGCTGCTTCCTGGGCATTGATGTTGCGCGCCACCACCGTCTGCAAGGCCATCACCGTACTGGCGGCGGCGACCAGCGGGTCAACGGTCAGGTGCGGCATGGAGCCGTGGCCGCCGACACCTTCGAGGGTCACGGTAAGCAGGTCCTGGGAAGCCATCATCGGCCCCGTCCGCAGGCCCAGATGGCCGGCAGGCAAGCCGGGCATGTTGTGCATGCCGAACAGCGCGTCACAGGGGAAGCGCTCCAGCAAGCCATCGGCGAGCATCGCTTCAGCGCCACCCTGGCCTTCTTCGGCCGGCTGGAAAATCAGGTTGAGGGTGCCGTCGAACTGACGCGTCGCCGCCAGGTAACGCGCGGCGCCCAGCAACATGGTGGTGTGACCGTCGTGACCGCAGGCATGCATGCAGCCGGCGTGTTGGCTGCTGTAGGCGACGCCGGTGTTTTCGATGATCGGCAAGGCGTCCATGTCGGCACGAATCCCCAGGGTGCGCGAGCTGCTGCCATTGCGCAGCACGCCGACCACGCCGGTGTGGCCGATGCCGGTATGCACTTCATAACCCCAACTGCGCAGGGATTGGGCGACCAGGGCCGAGGTGCGGTTTTCTTCGAACCCCAGTTCGGGGTGGGCGTGGATATCCTGGCGCACGGCGTGCAGGTCGCTGGCGACATCGCTCAGCCAATCCAGGATGTGCTGGTGTGGGCTCATGGTGACTCTCCTCGCAGGCGGGTATTCCCGTTCTTTTTTGTGGCATTGCCACAGATAACCGCGATGGGCGTGCGAGGACAATCAAAGGTGGTTCCACCCTGTGGAACCTCAGGGCAACAGGCGACAGCCCTGGCGTTCGCCCAGCCATTGGGCGCTGTGGGTGCGGCCCAGTCCGCTGGCGGTGACCAGGCGCGTATCCGGATGATCGGCAAAGGCGCTGGTGGGGACATATTGCTTCACGTAGCCCAGACAATAGTCAGCCGGGTTGCCCACCACGTAACGGCAGGAGCAATACTCCTTGGCGGTGTAGGCGCCGATGATGTCGGGGAAGGCTTGCAGGTTGACGCGCTCATGCCAGATCCAACCCAGCAAGGCGAGCAACAGCAGGAGAAACAGGCTGATAAACGGACGCCGGCGGATCATGGTTGCACCGCCGCAAGCACGCGCTTGAGCAGTTCGTTGTGGCGATAGCTGCCGTCACGGTCATCGCCGTAGCGCACGATCACCAGCTTTGCCTCGGGCAACACATATAACGCCTGGCCCCAATGCCCCAGCGCCGCGAAGGTATCGTCGGGCGCATCTGGCCAGGGCCGTGGGGTGCCTGGTACCTCGCGGTTGAGCCACCAATGGCCACCCGGCACCGCACTGTCCTGCCCGGCCTGGTATTGCGCGACAGGTTGCCGGTTGAACGCGACCCAGTCTTTGGGCAGCAACTGCCGCTCGCCCCAGCACCCGTCCCGTGCCATTAACAAGCCAATTCGTGCCAAGTCGCGGGCGGTCATGTAGGCATAGGACGAGGCGACAAAGGTTTCATTGGCGTCACTTTCCCAGGTGGCGCTGCCAATTCCCAAGGGCGTGAACAGCGCGGTCCACGGATAATCGACATAGGCCTTGTGCCCGAGCATACCCTTGAGGGCGGCGGACAGCAGGTTGCTGTCACTGCTGGAGTAGCGAAACGCCTGGCCCGGCGCGGCGAAGGGGGTGGTATCAGCGGCAAACTGCGCCATATCGGCGCGGCCACGGGTGTAGAGCATGGCCACCACCGAGGATTTCAGCGGCGCGTATTCGTAGTCTTCCTGCCAGTCCAGGCCTGAGGTCCAGTTCAGCAGGTGTGCCAGGGTGATGCTCGGGTGCTGTTTCATCGGCGGATAGAAACGCGCGACCGGGTCGCTGAGCTTGAAGCGGTTCTCGCCGTAGGCAACGCCCAATACCGTGGCCATCAGGCTTTTGCTGATGGACCAGGTCAAGTGCGGCGTGCTTGCGGTAGTGGGCGCGGCGTAGCGCTCATAAATGACTTCGCCGTCACGGATCACCAGCAACGCGTCGGTGCGGATGCCTTGGCGGGTGAGGTCATTGCGGGCCGGGAACGCATAGTCCTCCAGCGCCTTCACGGCGGGGCCGGTCAATTGCACGCCTTGGGCCCAATCCTTCGCCGGCCAGGCCTGGGCATGTGCGGTAGCGGTGAACAGCAGCATGGCGACGCACAGCAGGCCTTTGACCATGGACAAGCACTCGGGGGCATTCAAACCCGCGAGCCTAATGCAGATAAATGACGGTTTGGCGACAAGCCTGGGAACCACTGCTTACCGCCCACACAAACCCGCCCCACAGTCAGAGAGGGGATGGGTTCAGGGCTTTTTCCAGGCGTTTGGCCCGGGCGCTGGCGGCGAGGTCCAGCACGGCCTGGTCGCGCTGCCACATAGCGGCCCACTGCCCAGCAGCCATCGCGTCATTAACCTGCGGCTTCAGCGCCTCGAACTGTGCAAACAAGCCCCCCAGCAACACATGCCCCGCCGCCGAGGCCGTGGGCTGGCGAATGACCTCGGCGCAGCCGGCCAGCAACGCCAATAGCTGCAAACGCAGGGCCTGGGGCCAATCACACTCCTGGCCGATGCCATGCAGCCAGGCGGTCATCGCGCTCAGTACATAGGTGTCCTCCAGCGTGCGGAAGGGTTTGACGTAATCGTCCCAACCATCCCCCGGCAAACGCTCGCAGGCGGCATGGTCGAGGTGGACGCGCCCGTGACTGATGTCGGGCATCAACGGGATCGCAGGCAAGGGCTCCACGCGTACGCCGGGCTCGCCGGCCAGCACCACCGCCAGGCTCAGGCGCGGCTTTTCACCGGCGGCCTCGCAGCGCGCGGCGATCAGTAGCCAGTCGGCCGCATCACCGGCGGTGACGAAGTCCTTGCGCCCACTCAGGCGCAGGTCGTCCAGGCGTGTCTGCATGTCCAACGGGCGCAGGCTGCGCTGTTCGGTCGCACATAAAGCACCCAGGCTGTGGGGCGCGCTGGGCCATAACGCACGCAGCGCCGCTTGATAGCCCACCAGAAACGCCAGGCCGGGCGTGGCCATCAGGCGCGCGCCCTGTGTTGCCAGCTCAAAGGGCGCCACCGGCCCCAGACGCTGCAATAAAATGCTGTAGCCCTCGGCCAGGTTGGCGTGGACGGGCAGTCGGTCGGGTCGATCGAGCAAAGCGTGCCAGGGCATGGAAGGCTCCTTGGGGGCTGTCATCTAAGCGTCACCGTAGATTCATGGAGATGACACCGGGGGTACATAGCCTGACTTTGCACAACAAAGTCGACTGGCCGCAACCCTGGCCGGCACCTGGAGACTCGCCATGACTCAGATCGCCCGCATCAGTGACACCGGCAATGAACGCCGTCTGCAAGCCGAACGCCTGATCGGCGCCCAGGCCTTGCAGGAAGCCCAGGCCCTGCGTTTCACCGTTTTCAGCGGCGAGTTCAATGCCAAGCTGAAAGGTGCGGAGCTGGGCCTGGACATGGATGACTATGATGTTCACTGCAGCCACATTGGCGTACGGGACTTGAACACCGGGCGACTGGTTGCCACCACCCGGCTGCTGGATCACCAGGCGGCCAGCACCCTGGGCCGGTTCTATAGCGAAGAAGAGTTCAGCCTGCATGGCCTGCTGCACCTGCAGGGGCCGATCCTGGAGATTGGCCGTACCTGCGTCGACCCGGCCTACCGCAACGGCGGCACCATCGCCGTGTTGTGGGGCGAGTTGGCTGAAGTCCTCAACCAGGGCGGCTACAGCTACCTGATGGGCTGCGCGAGCATCCCGATGCACGACGGCGGCATCCAGGCCCACGCGATCATGCAGCGCCTGCGCGAACGCTATCTGTGCAATGAACACCTGCGCGCCGAGCCGAAAAAACCCCTGCCGTACCTGGACCTGCCGTCCAACGTCATCGCCGAAATGCCGCCGCTGCTCAAGGCCTATATGCGCCTGGGCGCGAAGATCTGCGGCGAGCCATGCTGGGACGAGGATTTCCAGGTGGCCGACGTGTTCATCCTGCTCAAGCGCGACGAGTTGTGCCCGCGTTATGCCCGCCACTTCAAGGCGGCCATGTGATGGGCCGCCTGCGGGTCTACGGGCGGATCGCCCGCGTGCTGCTGGTGGTAGGCCTGGGTTTGAGCATGGCCGGTGTGTTTGGCCTGTTCGAACGCCTGGGCGTGGCCAATTCCATGGTGCGGCGCCAGCGCTGGTCGCGGTTTTTCATGGCCCGTCTCGGCAATGCCCTGCCCTTTCGCGTCACGGTGCACGGTGAACTGCCGCAACAGCCGATGCTGTGGGTCAGCAACCATGTGTCGTGGACCGATATCCCGTTGCTGGGCATGGTCGCGCCGCTGTCCTTCCTGTCCAAGGCCGAAGTGCGCACCTGGCCGGTGGCCGGCTGGCTGGCAGCCAAGGCCGGTAGCCTGTTTATCCGTCGCGGCTCGGGTGACAGCCAATTGATCCGCAAGCAGATGACCCGTCACCTGCTGCAAAAACACCCGCTGCTGATGTTCCCGGAAGGCACCACCACGGATGGCCGCAGCCTGCGTACTTTCCATGGCCGGCTGTTGGCCAGTGCGATTGATGCCGACGTAGCGCTGCAACCGGTGGCCATCCGTTATTTACGCGCTGGGCAGGTTGACCCGCTGGCGCCGTTTATTGGCGACGATGATTTGCTCTCGCACCTGATGCGCCTGTTTGCCAATGATCAGGGCGATGTGGAGATTCACCTGCTCAAGCCGATTGCCTGCGCCGGGCAGGAGCGTGCGGCCCTGGCGTATCAGGCGCAGCAGGCGGTGCAGAAGGCGTTGTTCGGCGAGGTGGCCCTGCCAGCAGAACCAAGACAAATAGGAACATTGGCAGCTGCATGAGCCTCCCTGTAGGAGCGAGCTTGCTCGCGAAGAACCTGAGAGCGCCGCGATAAACCAGATGTGCTGCGTTATCGTTGACGTTCTTCGTCGGAACGCCGCCCGGAGCCAAGCTCGCTCCTACATAGAGGCAGTGTGTTGGGCGGCAAATACCTGCAACTGGGGGTAGAACACCCGGAAATCCTCGCTCAACGGCTCATACAGCACCCGCAATTCCTGCATCGCCTGGCCCAGTTCCTCGGGTTGGCTCAGGCGCCGGGAAATCCCCCGCAGCACTTGCTCCATCACCGCAAACTCGCGGTAGGAGCCCAGCCAGTCATCAGCCGCCATGTACGGCGCAATCTGCGCCAGGCGCCCCGGCAGCTGCGGTTCGGCCGCCAGTACCCGGTAAACCTGGGAGGTAAAGCGCTCCAGCGGTTGATCGGCATACAGCGCCCAATCCCGCGCCAGGCAATGGTCAAAAAACACGTCGAGAACGATCCCCGCGTAACGCCGCCGCGTCAGGCTAAAGCGCGACAACGCCTGCCCGACCAGCGGATGGCTGTCGGTAAATCGGTCGATTGAGCGATGCAGCTGAATGGCCGCCTCGATTTGCGGGCGGTACTGGCCCTGCAAGCGGCCTTTGACGAAATCGCCATAGAGGCTACCCAGCAGTTGTGCAGGAAGTTGGCCGCCGAGGTGCAGATGTGCGAGATAATTCATGGTGCGCAGTCTAGCACTGCCTACATCGTATCGTTATAACCCGATATACCGATTTATCTGGTAACAAGATCAAAATCGTATTGGTATATCGGGATATAGCGATTTAAAGTTCGCCTCATCGCGATATAACGTTTTACCCACACCGAGCCCTGCCATGTCCATTGACCTCGACGAAATAATAAAAGCCCTGGCACACCCAGTACGGCGAGACATTCTCAACTGGCTGAAAGACCCGAAAGTGCAGTTCCCCGAGCAAGTCCACAACCACGAATACGGCATCTGCGCCGGCCAGATCGACCAGCGCTGTGGCCTGTCGCAATCCACCGTGTCGGCGCACCTGGCCACCCTGCAACGGGCGGGACTGATCAGCAGCCAAAAAGTTGGCCAGTGGCACTTTTTCCGGCGCAATGAAGATGTGATCCAAGACGTTATCCACGCCATCACCCAAGAACTCAGCCCACCGCAGTAAAGGATCCCACAATGCCCCTCTCGCTACTCATACTGGCCTTGAGCGCCTTCGCCATCGGCACCACCGAATTTGTCATCATGGGCCTGTTGCCCGATGTGGCGGCCGACCTCGGTGTGTCGATCCCAGGCGCTGGCTGGCTGGTGACCGGCTACGCCCTGGGCGTGGCCATTGGCGCCCCCTTCATGGCACTGGCCACCGCCAAGCTGCCGCGCAAGGCGGCCCTGGTAGCGTTGATGGGCATTTTCATCATCGGCAACCTGCTCTGTGCCCTGGCCAGTGACTACAACGTGCTGATGTTTGCCCGGGTAGTCACCGCGTTGTGCCACGGTGCGTTCTTCGGGATCGGTTCGGTGGTGGCCGCCAACCTGGTGCCGGCCAACAAGCGCGCCTCGGCGGTGGCTCTGATGTTTACCGGCTTGACCCTGGCCAATGTGCTCGGTGTGCCCTTGGGCACTGCACTGGGCCAGGAAGCCGGTTGGCGTTCGACCTTCTGGGCCGTGACGGTGATTGGCGTGATTGCGTTGATCGGCCTGATCCGCTTTCTGCCGGCCAAGCGCGATGAAGAAAAACTCGACATGCGCGCCGAACTGGCGGCCCTCAAGGGTGCCGGGATCTGGTTGTCGTTGAGCATGACCGCACTGTTTGCCGCGTCGATGTTCACCCTCTTCACCTACGTCGCGCCGCTGCTGGGCGATGTCACCGGCATCTCGCCCAAAGGTGTGACCTGGACCCTGCTGCTGATCGGCCTGGGCCTGACCGTGGGCAACATCATCGGCGGCAAGCTGGCGGACAAACGCCTGGCGGCCACCCTGATCGGCGTATTCATCAGCATGGCCGTGGTGTCCACGGCGTTGACCTGGACCAGCGTCGCCATTATCCCCACTGAAATCACCCTGTTCCTCTGGGCCACCGCCTCGTTCGCTGCCGTCCCGGCATTGCAGATCAACGTGGTGACCTTCGGCAAGGCCGCGCCCAACCTGGTGTCGACCCTGAATATCGGCGCTTTCAACATCGGCAATGCCTTGGGCGCCTGGGTTGGCGGCAGCGTGATTGCCCACGGCTTCGGCCTGACCAGCGTGCCGTTGGCGGCTGCGGCCCTGGCGATCCTGGCGCTGGTGGTCACGCTGATCACGTTCCGCCAGAGCGGCGATGCCGACCTGGCCCCGGCCACCAACTAATCACTTGAGAGACGAGTATTTGCGATGACGACTATTTTCGATCCGATCAAACTGGGTGATGTGCAGCTGTCGAACCGCATCATCATGGCGCCGCTGACCCGCTGCCGTGCCGACGCCGGCCGCGTACCCAATGCACTGATGGCTGAATACTATGTGCAGCGGGCGTCAGCCGGGCTGATCCTCAGCGAAGCCACCTCGGTGACGCCGATGGGCGTGGGTTACCCGGACACACCGGGCATCTGGTCCAACGACCAGGTGCGTGGCTGGGCCAACATCACCAAGGCCGTGCATGGCGCAGGCGGCAAGATTTTCCTGCAACTGTGGCATGTGGGGCGTATCTCCCACACGTCCTACCTGGACGGCGAGAGCCCGGTGGCACCGAGCGCCATCCAGCCGGCAGGCCATGTCAGCCTGGTGCGTCCATTGGCCGAATACCCGACCCCGCGCGCCCTGGAAACCGCAGAAATCGCTGATATCGTCGACGCCTACCGCGTGGGCGCCGAGAACGCCAAGGCTGCCGGTTTTGACGGGGTGGAAGTGCATGGTGCCAACGGCTACCTGCTCGACCAGTTCCTGCAAAGCAGCACCAACCAGCGCACCGACCAGTACGGCGGTTCCCTGGAAAACCGTGCACGGCTGTTGCTGGAAGTGACTGACGCCGCGATCGAAGTCTGGGGCGCCGGTCGTGTCGGTGTGCACTTGTCACCCCGGGCTGACTCCCATGACATGGGCGATGACAATCTGGCCGAAACGTTCACCTACGTGGCCAGCGAACTGGGCAAGCGTGGCATCGCGTTTATCTGCGCACGCGAGAAAGAAGCCGGTGACAGCCTTGGCCCGCAATTGAAAGCCGCGTTCGGTGGGCCGTACATCGCCAACGAGCGCTTCACCAAGGACAGCGCCAATACCTGGCTGGCCTCGGGCAAGGCCGATGCGGTGGCCTTTGGGGTGCCGTTTATCGCCAACCCGGACCTGCCGGCACGCCTGAAGGCCGATGCACCGCTGAATGAAGCCAACCCGCAGGCCTTCTACGCCAAGGGCCCGGTCGGTTACATCGACTACCCGACCCTGGCGCTCTGACCCCCCCCCCTGTAGGAGCGAGCTTGCTCGCGAAAGACCTGAGAACGCCGCAATAAACCAGATGCACGGCGTTATCGTTTACGTTCTTCGCGAGCAAGCTCGCTCCTACAGAAAAGCAGAAACGCAAAAGCCCCGGTTCGTGAGAGCCGGGGCTTTTTATGTTAGCCATCCGCTGTAGGAAACATTCCTTCACAGCAATGCAACAATATCGCTACAAAATACTTAGCCGGCTACCTTTCAACCCAGCGCCAGCGCGTATATAAAGTCACCCCACAAATAAGCCGCAAGGACGATTGACCGTCATTGGGCTTTACTGTTGACACAAGCGGGCACAATTACGCATTTTGTATCAATTGCGCAGGCTGGGGCTCAAACGCAGCATGTCCAACCCTATATCAACCAGACGCTCGGCCTGCTGATACAGCTCAAAGCTGTCAGGCACCAGTAGCCACTGGCCAACAAGCCCGTTGATGTAGGCATGAATGCACACCGCCCCGCGCGCGGTGTCGAGGTTTTCCGGGAGTTGCCCGCGGTGGACTGCATTGCGCAGTGTCAGGCCGATACGCAGGTTGCACTCAAGGCTGTGGGTCTGGCGCTGACGGCGCATGTCGCACATTTCGTCGGTAAATTCGCACTTATGAAACAGGATCTCATTGATGCGCCGAGTTTTCGGGTCCAGGGCCACCTGATGAAAAAGATGGATCAGCAGCTTGCGCATGCAGCCCAGCGGATCTACCTCATCCTCGCTTTCACTGGCCCTGGCCAATTCGTCCAGGGGTTCGTGCAGCGTGTCGAGCAGTGCCTGCAACAGGTCCGACTTGTTGCTGAAGTGCCAATAGATCGCGCCCCGCGTCACCCCCGCCCGCGCCGCGATATCCGCCAGCGTAGTGCGCGCAACGCCGCGCTCATAAAAGGCTTGCTCGGCAGCTTCAAGGATCTGGCTACGCGTCTCCTGAGCTTCCTCTTTGGTACGACGAACCATGGCAGTAACACCTCAATCAGGACACGAGCGGTGGTTGATAACCACCATCTGAATAATTATGGGACGACGCCTTCATGGGCATCGAACGTACTAGAATCGAGGCTTACAGCGTTGCTTTGTAAGGAATCCGCGAAGCCTGTCAAGAGTTTACAAACAACCATGAACGTAAGTATATTGCCTAGCAAGCTACTTATCTACTCAATGCCTGTTTTTTACCCTTCCACACTTCTTGTGCGCATTGAGCGCGCCTGACCCGAGGATCTTCATGCAACTTAAGCCAGCTGTTACCGCTCTGGTCACTGCCGTCGCCCTGGCATCGCTGCTCAGCGGATGTAAAAAGGAAGAAGCGGCACCGCCCGCTCAAACCCCTCAGGTCGGCGTGGTCACCCTTCAACCCCAAGCCTATACCCTGACCTCCGACTTGCCGGGCCGCACCACTGCATTCCGCATCGCGGAAGTACGTCCCCAGGTCAATGGCATCATTCTCAAGCGCCTGTTCAAGGAAGGCGGCGACGTCAAGGAAGGCCAGCAGCTCTACCAGATCGACCCGTCGGTCTATGACGCCACCCTGAAAAGCGCCCAGGCCAACCTGCAACAGACCAAGTCGATTGCCGACCGCTACAAGCAGTTGGTCAACGAGCAGGCGGTCAGCCGCCAGGAATACGACACCGCCGTCTCCAACCGCATGACCTCGGAAGCCAACCTGCAGACCGCCCAGATCAACGTGCGCTACACCAAGGTGTTCGCGCCGATCTCCGGGCGTATCGGTCGTTCTTCGGTCACTGAAGGCGCACTGGTCAGCAACGGCCAGACCGACGCCATGGCGGTGATCCAGCAACTGGACCCGATCTACGTCGACGTGACGCAATCCTCCGCCGAGATGCTGAAGCTGCGTCGCGACCTGGAAAGCGGCCAACTGCAGAAAGCCGGCGAAAACGCAGCCATGGTCAAGCTGACCCTGGAAGACGGCAGCGAGTACACCCAGCAAGGCCGCCTGGAGTTCTCCGAAGTGTCGGTCGACCAGACCACCGGTTCGGTCACCCTGCGCGCCGTGTTCCCCAACCCTGATCACACCCTGCTGCCAGGCATGTTTGTCCACGCCCAATTGCAGGCCGGTGTGAACAGCAAGGCGATCCTCGCACCTCAGCAAGGCGTGACCCGCGACATCAAGGGCATCCCGACTGCGCTGGTTGTCACTGCCGACAACAAGGTCGAACAGCGCGTGCTGGTCGCCAACCGTACCGCCGGCGCCTACTGGCTGGTGGAAAAGGGCCTGAATGCCGGTGACCGCGTGATCACCGAAGGCTTGCAGTTCATCAAGCCGGGCATTGAGGTCAAAGCGGTTGAGGCCAGCAACGCCAAGCCTGCCGGTACTGCTCCTGTCGCCGCTGGCAAAGGGGAGTAATTCATGTCGAAGTTTTTTATCAACCGCCCCATTTTCGCCTGGGTAATTGCCCTGGTGATCATGCTGGTCGGGGCCTTGTCGATCCTGAAGTTGCCCATCAACCAATACCCGGCGATCGCACCCACTGCCATTGATATCCAGGTGACCTACCCAGGCGCGTCCGCACAAACCGTGCAGGACACCGTGGTGCAGGTCATCGAGCAACAGCTCAACGGTATCGACAACCTGCGTTATACCGCCTCGGACAGTAACTCCGACGGCAGCATGACCATCACCGCGACGTTCAACCAGGGTACCAACCCGGACATCGCCCAGGTACAGGTACAGAACAAGCTGAACCTGGCGACCCCATTGCTGCCGCAAGAAGTGCAGCAGCAGGGGATCCGTGTGACCAAGTCGGTGAAGAACTTCCTGATGGTGATCGGCCTGGTGTCCGAAGACGGCACCATGACCAAGGATGACCTGTCCAACTACATCGCCTCCAACATCCAGGACCCGATCTCGCGGACGGCTGGCGTGGGCGACTTCCAGGTCTTCGGTTCCCAGTACGCCATGCGTATCTGGCTGGACCCGGCCAAGTTGAACAACTTCAAAATGACCCCGGTGGATGTCAGCACCGCCGTGCAGGCTCAGAACGTCCAGGTGGCCACTGGCCAACTGGGTGGCCTGCCAGCCCTGCCCGGCACTCAGCTGAACGCCACGATCATCGGCAAGACCCGTCTGCAAACCGCCGAGCAGTTTGAAAATATCCTGCTGCGCGTGAACACCGACGGCTCCCAGGTGCGCCTGGGCGATGTCGCCCGTGTCGAGTTGGGCGGCCAGAACTACAGCATCAGCGCGCAGTTCAACGGCAAGCCGGCCTCCGGCATGGCGATCAAACTGGCATCGGGCGCCAACGCCCTGGACACTGCCAAGGCGATTCGCGCCACGGTCGCGTCCCTGGAGCCGTTCTTCCCGCCTGGCATGAAAGCCGTGGTTCCGTATGACACCACCCCGGTGGTGACCGAATCGATTTCCGGGGTAGTCGATACCCTGGTCGAGGCGATCATCCTGGTGTTCCTGGTGATGTACCTGTTCTTGCAGAACTTCCGCGCCACCATCATCACCACCATGACCGTACCGGTGGTATTGCTGGGTACGTTCGGCATCCTCGCGGCCTTCGGTTTCACCATCAACACCCTGACCATGTTCGGCATGATCCTGGCCATCGGCTTGCTGGTGGACGATGCGATCGTAGTGGTCGAGAACGTCGAGCGGGTGATGGCCGAGGAACATCTGTCGCCCAAAGAGGCGACGATCAAGTCCATGGACCAGATCCAGGGCGCCCTGGTAGGTATTGCCCTGGTTCTGTCGGCGGTACTGCTGCCGATGGCATTCTTCGGCGGCTCCACGGGGGTGATCTATAAACAATTCTCCATCACCATTGTGTCAGCGATGGCCCTCTCGGTACTGGTTGCCCTGATCTTCACCCCGGCCCTGTGCGCCACCATGCTCAAGCCGATCGACCCTGAGAAGCACGGCCAACCCAAGCGTGGTTTCTTCGGCTGGTTCAACCGCACCTTCGACCGTGGCGTACTGAGCTACGAGCGCGGCGTGGGCAACATGATCAAGCACAAGGCGCCTTCGTTCCTGGTGTACCTGATCATCTTCGCCGGCATGATCTGGCTGTTCACCCGTATTCCAAGTGCATTCCTGCCCGAGGAAGACCAGGGTGTGATCTTCGCCCAGGTGCAGACGCCGGTCGGTTCTTCGGCAGAACGCACCCAGGTGGTCATCGACGACATGCGTGCGTTCCTGTTGAACGACAAGGAAGGCGAGCCAGGCGAAGGCAAGGCTGTGAAATCGGTATTTACCGTGAACGGCTTCAACTTCGCCGGTCGTGGCCAAAGCTCGGGCCTGGCGTTCGTCATGCTCAAGCCATGGGATGAGCGCGATGCCTCGACGTCGGTATTCGAGGTGGCCAAGCGCGCCCAGGGTTACTTCTTCCAGACCTTCAAGGACGCCATGGTATTTGCCATCGTGCCGCCTTCGGTACTGGAGCTGGGTAACGCCACCGGCTTCGACGTGTTCCTGCAGGACCAGGGCGGTGTAGGTCACGAAGCGTTGATGAACGCACGTAACCAGTTCCTTGGCATGGCCGCGCAAAGCAAGGTCCTGGCTGGCGTACGTCCCAACGGCGTGAACGACGAGCCGCAGTACGAGCTGACCATCGATGACGAGAAGGCCAGTGCCCAAGGCATCAGCCTGTCGAGCATCAACCAGACCCTGGCAATTGCCCTGGGGGGTAGCTACATCAACGACTTCATCGACCGTGGTCGGGTGAAGAAGGTCTATATCCAGGGCGACGCCTCAAGCCGTATGTCCCCTGAAGACCTGAACAAATGGTTCGTGCGCGCCGACGACGGAAAAATGGTGCCACTATCAGCAATTGCCTCTGGTAACTGGATCTACGGCTCGCCGAAACTGTCGCGGTACAACGGTGTACCGGCGATGGAAATCCTCGGTACGCCGGCGCCGGGCTACAGCACCGGTGATGCGATGGCGGAAGTCGAGCGCATCGCCAAGCAACTGCCGGCGGGTGTGGGCTATGCCTGGACCGGCCTGTCGTATGAAGAGCGCTTGTCCGGCTCCCAGGCACCGGCGCTGTATGCCCTGTCGTTGCTGGTCGTGTTCCTCTGCCTGGCAGCACTGTACGAAAGCTGGTCGATCCCGATTGCGGTGGTACTAGTTGTACCGCTGGGTGTCATCGGGGCATTGATGGCTACCAGCCTGCGAGGTTTGTCCAACGACGTGTTCTTCCAAGTGGGCTTGTTGGTGACCGTGGGCCTGGCCTCGAAGAACGCGATCCTGATCGTGGAGTTCGCCAAAGAACTGCATGAACAGGGCAAGGGCCTCGTCGAGGCGGCCGTGGAGGCCTCCCGCATGCGTCTGCGGCCGATCATCATGACGTCCATGGCGTTCATCCTCGGCGTACTGCCGCTGGCGATCTCCTCGGGCGCAGGTTCAGGCAGCCAGCACGCAATCGGTACCGGGGTAATTGGCGGTATGATCACCGCCACCGTCCTGGCGATCTTCTGGGTGCCACTGTTCTTTGTGACCGTGTCTGCCATTGGCAGCCGCAAAAAAACTGACAAGTCCGATACACCGCACACATCTAAAGAGGCTGGCTAATGCGCAAGTCGCTACTTTCCCTGGCAGTCACGGCATTCGTGCTCAGTGGCTGCTCGCTGATTCCTGATTATCAGCAGCCTGAAGCGCCGGTTGCCGCCCAGTTCCCACAGGGGCCGGCGTATTCGGCGGCCCAGGCGCCGAGCCAGGCCGCTGCCGAGCAAGGCTGGAAGCAGTTTTTCCACGACCCGGCCCTGCAACAGCTGATCCAGGTTGCACTGGAGAACAACCGCGACCTGCGTGTCGCGGCGCTGAACATCGACGCCTTTGCCGCGCAGTACCGCATCCAGCGCGCCGACCTGTTCCCGGCCGTCTCGGCCAATGGCAGCGGCAGCCGCCAGCGCACTCCGGCACGGGCTTCGCAAACCGGCGAATCGAACATTTCCAGCTCCTACTCGGCCACCCTCGGGGTCAGCTCGTATGAGCTTGACCTGTTCGGCCGGGTGCGCAGCCTGAGTGAAGAAGCGCTGCAAAAGTACTTCGCAACCGAAGAAGCACGCCGCAGCACGCAGATCAGCCTGGTGGCCAGCGTGGCCAATGCCTACCTGACCTGGCAGGCCGACAAAGAGCTGCTCAAGCTGACCCAGGACACCCTGGCGGCCTACGAGCAGAGCTTCAAGCTCACCTCGCGCAGCAACGAAGTCGGCGTGGCCTCGGCCCTGGACTTGAGCCAGGCGCGGACCTCGGTTGAAAGCGCCCGCGTCCAACTGGCCCGCTACACCCGCCAGGTGGCCCAGGACGAGAACAACCTGACCCTGCTGCTGGGCACCGGCCTGCCGGCGAATCTCGCCACCCAGCCGCTGTCCGACGACCTGTTGAGCGAAGTTCCACCAGGCCTGCCATCTGACCTGCTGCAACGCCGTCCCGACATCCTGCAGGCCGAGTACAACCTCAAGGCTGCCAACGCCAACATCGGCGCGGCACGGGCTGCGTTCTTCCCGAGCATCAGCCTGACAGCCAATGCCGGCACCCTGAGCCCGGACCTCGGGGGTCTGTTCAAGGGTGGTTCGGGCACCTGGTCGTTTGCCCCGCAGATCAACATCCCGATCTTCAACGCCGGTAGCCTGCGCGCAAGCCTGGACTACTCGAAGATCCAGAAAGAGATCAACGTCGCGACCTACGAGAAGTCGATCCAGACGGCATTCCAGGAAGTTTCCGACGGCCTGGCAGCACGTGCGACCTACAACCAACAGTTGCAGGCCCAACGTGATTTCGTCGCGGCCAACCAGGACTACTACCGCCTGGCCGAGCGTCGCTACCGCATCGGGGTCGACAGCAACCTGACCTTCCTCGATGCCCAGCGCCAGTTGTTCAGTGCCCAGCAAACGCTGATCACCGACCGCCTGGCCCAACTGACCAGCGAAGTGACCTTGTACAAGGCCCTTGGCGGCGGCTGGAATGAGCAAACGGCGAAGAATGAACCGCTGAAAGAAGAAGCGCCGAAGCTCAAGTTGTTCTGATCGGCGTAGCGACACAGGAAGCCCACCTTTTGGTGGGCTTTTTCATGGGCATGCAGTTCCGTTCGATCACCGCCCAGAACCCGCCCTCCCCCGATTGAACCGCCCCCGCAACGCCCCGCACCATGGCCCGCACCTGCATAACCCCAATAACAACAGGTCCTACGCCATGAGCACTTTCCATCCTTGCCGGCTATTGCTGGCAACCGCTGTTGCCAGCCTTGCCTTGCCAGTCATCGCCCAAGAACACGGCTTTCTCGAAGACGCCAGCGCCAACCTCAACCTGCGCAATTTCTTCATCAACCGCAATTTCACCAACCCGACCAAAGCCCAGGGCGGCGCACAGGAGTGGACGCAGAGTTTCATTCTCGATGCCAAGTCCGGCTTCACCCAGGGCACCGTCGGTTTTGGCCTGGATGTACTGGGCATGTACTCGCAGAAACTCGATGGCGGCGGCGGTTCTGGCGGCACTCAGTTGCTGCCGCTGGACCATGATGGCAAGCCGGCCGACAATTTCGGCCGCCTGGGTGTCGCGTTCAAGGCGCGGCTCTCCAAGACCGAATTGAAAGTCGGGGAATGGATGCCGGTATTGCCGATCCTGCGTTCGGACGACGGCCGCTCCCTGCCGCAAACCCTGCGCGGCGGGCAGATTACCTCCAAAGAGATCGACGGCCTGACCCTGTATGGCGGCCAGTTCCGCGCCAACAGCCCACGTGACGACAGCAGCATGACGGACCTGTCGATGTTCGGTAAAACCGCCTTCACCTCGGATCGCTTCAACTTCCAGGGCGCCGAATATGCGTTCAACGACAAGCGCACCCAAGTCGGCTTATGGAATGCCCAGCTCAAGGACATCTACCGCCAGCAGTACCTCAACCTGATCCACAGCCAGCCGATTGGCGACTGGACCCTGGGCGCCAACCTGGGCTTTTTCTATGGCAAGGACGACGGCAGCGCCCGCGCAGGCAGCCTGGACAACAAGACCTGGTCCGGCCTGTTCTCGGCCAGGTACGGCGGCCACACCTTCTACGTCGGCCTGCAAAAACTCACCGGCAACAGCGCCTGGATGCGGGTCAACGGCACCAGCGGCGGCACCCTGGCCAACGACAGCTTCAACGCCAGCTATGACAACGCCGAGGAAAAATCCTGGCAACTGCGCCACGACTACAACTTCGCCGCGCTCGGCGTGCCGGGCCTGACCCTGATGAACCGCTACATCAGCGGCAGCAACGCGCACACTGCCACCGTCAGTGACGGCAAGGAATGGGGTCGGGAAAGCGAAGTGGGCTACACCGTGCAAAGCGGCAGCCTGAAAAACCTGACCCTGCGCTGGCGCAATTCCAGCATGCGCCGGGACTACAGCAACAATGAGTTTGATGAAAATCGATTGATTGTCAGCTATCCATTAACCCTGCTGTAGAACCTGCACGCTGCCTGCCTTGCACGAAGAAATGGGCCGCCCCCTACGCGCTGTTGCTGACATTGCGCCAAAGAGCAGAAATGAGGCCGTTGCTGAGCGGAGTCGGCAGCAGCCCAAGGCATACACGCTCAGGCTCAGGAATAGGTCATGCGCAACGGGACACCCATTTCTTCATTCAGTGTATTTTCAGTCAATGGCTTGGGGTTGCTGGTCGTAGGCTCGGTCGAAGGGTCACCATCAAAATCAAAGGGGCGTCCCGTGTTTTCGAGCCCCACCGCCTGCCGCTCATTGTTGGGGATCACTGCTGAGCGTCCACGAGGGAACTCCAGCGTAAAACCGGGAATAAACGTTCCATTGGCACCGTTCCAGGCGTGAGCCATCTCATGGTAAAGGCTGACAATCGGCGAGTAGGCCACCCCGTTTAACTCAGCTATTTGCGCTCGGTTATAGGCGATGACGGCACGATCTGCACGGGAACCCGCAAGGCCATCCTTCATGAAGCCCCATCTCGGATCGTCACCGATGACAGGCGCTCTTTCGTTATTAAAGAGCTGCTTGAGCTCCTGGCTACCAAAGAGGTAGTGACTGCCCTCATCGTGGATATCTTCGATGAGCGTGACCGGGGCACCATTGCTTCTCGCCATGGCATCCATGTGCGCGAGCATGGCCTGGCCTTGGGGAGAACTGCGCAATAACTCCAGGTCATCCTCGACCCGCTGTTTGAACTCGACAGAACCACACACGGCAAAGGCTTGTGAGCCAACATTCTTAGGCGTCACGGCGCAGAAAACCGAGCCGCGGGAAGGATTGATCAAATCACTGTGCTTGCCATAGACAAGATCTCCCAGGGAATTGCGTCGAATGCTATCGCGGCCCGCTCCCGTATAAAACGTGCTGCGATCGTGCCCTACCATGACGTCATCCCCGGCCCCACCGCTCAAGACCGTATGGCCATTACCCGCGTACAGATGGTCATCCCCGCTGCCGCCATCCAGATAGCTGCGCTTACTGCCGGCGCCGGCGTACAACCGGTCGCGTCCCTGGCCACCATACATGACGTTATTACCCGTACCGCCGATGAGCATGTCATCCCCTTCATTACCTTCGACGTAACCATTTGCACTGCCCAGGCTCAAGGTGTCATTGCCCTTGCCGCCGAACAACCGGGTGCTGCCACCTCCGGCCTGGACTCGGTCATCGCCATCACCGGCTTCGATGCGCACGGCCTGGGTGACATTGGCGTCAATCAGCACCTTGTCATCGCCACCGTTTGTCCGGATCAGTAATTCCATGGCGTTGCCGTGTTTGTCCTGGCTGGCGAAGAGGTAGTCCCGGCCATTGACCCGAATACTCAATTGACCATCGGCACACTGGCGTACGTGCACATTATCTGCCGCATCAGCGGTTTCCAGGACCAGGCTACTGCCGAGTCGGTATGGGCTGAACACGGGGTCCAACTCCCACGTCAGCCGTGAACTTGCTATGAGATTGCCATCATTGAAAAACGGCTGGATACGGGTCTCGAAGCGATGGTCTGGATCGTATTTAAGATGAGGTTCAGTCTCGGGCTCATAGGCGCTGGCCTGAAACACTGGGGTTGCGAACTGAACCGAGGCATTGCCTGGCAACACCGTAAAGGGAGACAACGTAAAGGGCTGTATCATGGAGTTTCTCCGGGAGAGTGGGTCGTCGATTGCCCCTGTCAGCAGTGCTGTTCCTGACGGTTTTTGCACCCTCGCAGAGGTGTTGTTTCTTTGGCCTCCGGTGTGAAAAGGTTCCTGCCAGGAACCACCCTAACTGCAACGAAGCATTGAGTTCCTCGACTATCCAAGCCCCGTAGCCATTGAGTCATGGGCTTTTTGCTGTATGTTGCACCGACTCAGCGCCACTGCTCGTATCACGATGGCAAGGACGACATCCCTGGAACCCGGCCTTCATGAAACTCATCACCATCGTCTTATCGAGTTTGCTGGCTATCCTGAGCCTCAGCGGTTGCATCAGCGCGCCCATCGCCCTGACCGAACGCACCGAGCAACGCCTGATCGCACAGGCGCCGATCCGCTTTCTGCTGACCTTCGATGACGGCCCCAGTGCCTCGGGTTACAACAACCCAAGCCGTTCGGTGATCCAGGACCTGGCCGACAACCCCGTGCAACCGGGGATCAAGGCGATTTTCTTTTTGCAGACCGACGCCTGGCGCGCCGGCGGCAGCCCGCGCGGGCGCAAAACCATGCAACGCGAGCATGCCGCGGGGCACATCCTGGCCTTTCACACCGCCACGCGTTGGCATAGCAATCATCGCCTGCTGAACGATCAGGCGTTGGAGCGCACCCTGAACCTGGGCGCTGCCAGCATTGCCTCGATCACTGGCGCCGCGCCCAGCCTGGTGCGCCCGCCCTTCTGGAATTACGACAAACGCACCTTCGCCGCCTATCAGCGCCACGGCATGCACATCTTGTTGACCGACTTGAGCGCCAATGACGGCAAGATCTGGGGATTCAACGCCAGCCCCCGGCGCCGGGCCAACCTGCTGCGGCAGCTGTCACTGGTGCGCGAACGTATTGCCCTGGGCGAGTTGCCGACGGTGGACGGGGTGATCCCCGTGGTGGTGACCTTTCACGACATCAACCGCTACACCGCCCGGCACCTGCAGGAGTACCTGCAAATCCTGATGGACAGCGCCCAGGCCAGTGGCCTGAAGACGGCGGTCGAACCGTTCTACACCGACCGTGCAGCACTGGAGCGCGGCGCCCTGGCGCGTACGGTGAAAGATGCCAGCGAGGTGGTGCACTTACCAGGGGTGTGGAGCTGGGTGTGGGACGCCGACGCCCACTGATAGTGATACTTCCCCGTGCTGCCTGGCATTTAAACAATTAAAAAACTTAGAACCCAGGCCTACGCACCGCCAGAAAAAAACAGTATTAGTTCCCTGAGGAATCCTTTCCGACCGACCAGCCACTACATTGTCAATGTTTCCTACACCTCATCGCGAGAGTAAGTAATGACAATTTCACTGACATCACAACATCTACCCCTTTCCTCCTCAAGCCAACTCACTCCAATACTGACAGAAAACTCCCCCTCCAACCCGATCATTATTCAAAGCCCGCCACTGAAAAAATCACACACTCTTTTCACATCAAAATCCAAATTAACAACAGACCAGAATTATGTAGAAAAATATCCAATCTATACAAACTCCACCCCCCTATTCAATGACAAAAATATAAGAGTCACTCATAAAGTCACTTGGGCAACGGAAAAAGACGATCAATACATCAATAGAAATAACACGCTTCAAATCGAAACAGGCGACAAATCAGACATCATAAAAATCAGCCCTTATTCAGGTAATGAGATCCACCTGGAAGTGAATGGCACTCACTACAAACTAAAGATCAACAACCATGAGGACTATCCAGAAGATTTACACATCAAGGCAAAAGGCGGCGATGATCAAATCAGGGTTGACCCCCGAATGACTCTCCCCATTACAATTGAAGGTGGCAGGGGACGAGACCGGATTGAAGCCCTGGGTAGTGGTCAAACCCGTGTCTACGGCGGTGCGGGAGATGACGACATAACGCTGGGCAGCGGTGACAGCTACGCCGAAGGCAATAGCGGCAATGACAGAATGCAGGGTGGCACCGGTAAAACCGTCATGTATGGCAGTAACGGTAATGACGTGATGTTCTCCGGCCCTGGTAGCAAAGGAACATTCAGCTATATGGACGGTGGCAATGGCAACGACACCATGGTTAGCCAAAGCCCCATTAACTTGATGCACGGTGGCCCCGGTGAAGACTTGATGTACGGAAAAGGGCCAACCACGTTTTACACGGGTCGCGGTCGGGATACCGTTTTTTCAAACGATGCCAGCGACAAGATCTATACCGACGCAGGTGATCATATCTTCAGAGTCGCCGGCTCTACCCTGACACAAGTCAAAATAAGTAATGCTGGCAATAAAGGCTTGAATATTGAAGGGTCAGACAAGTTCACTCAACAAACCCAGGATGATCTTGAATTCCTCAGAAACTCGCCGACGGCACAAAAGATGCTGACTGAACTGGACCAGGCCGCAGAACGCAATGGTTCCCCCGTCAATATCCGAGAAACTACATACCGCCCTAACTACTCCTTCGCCAACGACTTCACAAGAGAAACCGACAAACAACTAAAAGAGTATGACGAACTCTTGGAGTCATCCCAGATAGGATTTATCCACGCAAATACCAAGGGCTCGGTAGCGACGGGTGCAACGATACACAGCAATCCTGCCTTCATCTTCCAAGAGCCTCCGATTCTTGGCCTTTACCATGAAATGGCCCATGCCTATAACGGCGCCAACGGCACATTTTTACCGGGCCAGACCCAAAAGGACGGCATGGAGAATCCAGAGCCAAATCTGGAGCGGCAAGCCGTTGGGCTGGAGACTGATGCGCCCGCGTTTGATTTTGACAATGACCCTTCAACCCCCGCCACGACAACCAATCCCAACCCCTTCAACGAAAATGCGCTTCGTGAAGAAACGGGTTTTGCGCGGCGAGAGTTTTACGATCCGGACAACTCTTAGAAAGAAACCAGGCGCGGCGCAACCCTTTCATTCAAGTCGTCATATATTCAGCTCCTGGAAAACCCCAAGGGTTGATGGAGCCTGTCTGTTTCCAATCGAAAGGTTTCCTTATGAACACTATCGCGTCACTTAACTACAATCTTTCCCTCACGATCCACGAGCCTTCGCCTCCCTCGGCACCTGCCGCGGCCAAGAGGGAACAACGTCAAGCGCCCGCCTCTGGCGAGTTCCCGTCCTACCCTCGTCCATCGATTGAACAGGACGCGCCTCTGGTTCGTGACGGCAATCTCTTTGCCCAGCATTCAATCCGAACCCGGGAACATGCTCCAGGTGAACATATGCTGTTGGACGATAAACTGACCCTTGAAACGGGCAATACCTCAGACACTATTCATATCAGTAACCGGACTGATGGACGACTCAATGTCGAGGTCAATGGTCAGTCATACATCTTTGACGTCAGAAACGAGAAAGATAAGGTACCGACGAAGCTCTACATTAAAAGTAACGGCGGTGATGACAAAATAACAATCGATGCCGATGTCATGCTTTACACCACCATTGAAGCGGGGGATGGCCATGATCACGTAAGGGCCGGAGGTGGTCCAAGCCGCCTGTTGGGCGGCAACGGCAACGACCATCTCCAATTGGGTAGCGGCGCAGGCTATGCCGAAGGCAATGAGGGCGACGACACGATGATAGGCGGGCCTGGCAACGCCATCATGTACGGCAACAACGGAAACGATCGGATGTGGGCAGGCCCTGGAGCCGCCAGCAAAAAAAGCTACATGGACGGAGGCAGTGGTTCGGACAAGATGCATGCAGGCCATGGCCACATGATCATGAATGGCGGCCTGGATGACGATGTAATGATTGGTCACGGTCGAACCACTTTTTATAGTGGCAGCGGCAAAGACACGATCGTGTCCAATAATAAGGATGACCGCATCTATGCAAAAAACAGCGACAGATTCCTGAGTTTTTCTGGCGCAACGTTAACCACGGTCACACCCAGCCAAGCAGGTAAAACCGGGTTTAACGTCCAAGGTACGGCACAATTCAAACAACGCGTCGACGATGACTTGGCGCTTTTGCGCAGCTCGCCCGCAGGCCAGAAACTGCTTGCCGAAATGGACGCCGCCGCCAAGAAAAACGGAGTACCGGTAACGATTCAGGACGGCGGAAAAAGAGAGAATACAAATTTCACATTTAACCTGCAGGAGACAGGCCCGCTCGCTCCTGATACTCCAGAAAAGGGCTTTGTTCACAACGGGGTACGAGGCGCACCCGTCACAGATGGCGTCATCCGCTACCCCTCTTCCAGCACTTTTGATGCCCCTGTATTCGGCGGCTTTCCGATAACAAACCTCTACCACGAAATGCTGCATGGCTATAACGGTGCCACAGGCTCCATGCTGCCTGGGACGACTAAAGAACCGGTCGCTGGCGAACCTGACGATGACACAGACACACCCAATTTCGAACGACAGGCTGTCGGTCTGCCGACCGATGCCGAGCCGTTCGACTTTGACGATGACCCCCTCACCCCGCCGACCTCAACCAATCCCGAACCGTTCACAGAGAACGCTTTGCGTAAAGAAATGGGGCTTGTCCAGCGCAATAGCTATAGCTGACGCCCATCCATGGCCAGCTTTAGAACAGAAGATTAGCTACGGGACTCGACACCCAGCTCATCCCACACCGACTCAGCCAGATGAAACGTCGCATTGGCCGCCGGGATCCCGCAGTAGATCGCGCTCTGCATCAGCACTTCCTTGATCTCGGCGCGGCTCACGCCATTACTGGCGGCAGCGCGCAGGTGCAGCTTGAGCTCTTCGCTGCGGTTCATGCCGATCAGCATGGCGATGGTGATCAGGCTGCGGGTGTGCCGTGGCAAGCCCGGCCGCGTCCAGATATCACCCCAGGCATGGCGGGTGATCATTTCCTGGAACTCGCTGTTGAACTCGGTCAGGGCATTGAGGCTGCGATCGACATGCGCATCGCCCAGCACTTCACGACGCACCTTGAGGCCATCGGCGTAACGTTGTTTTTCGTCCACAAGAGCGTCCTCAGCGAGCCAGCAGGAAAGTCAGTACCCGATCGCTGAACGCAGCACCGGCTTGTACGTTGGACAGGTGCGCCGCGTGGAACTCGGCGTATTCGGCGCCGCTCACCTGTTCCTGGATAAAACGGCTGCCAGACGGCGGTGTTACCGCATCTTCGGTTCCGGCAATCACCAGGGTCGGCACGGTGATCGACGATAGTTGCTCACGCAAATCAGCATCGCGCACCGCGCCACAGTTGGCGGCATAACCTGCCGGATCTGTCGCGGCGAGCATGTCGGTAATCCGCTTGGCCTGCTCGGGATGGGCCTGGGCAAAATCAGCCGTGAACCAGCGCGCAATCGACGCATCACGCAGCGCCACCATGGCCGCCGAGCCATCGCGCAAGACCATTTCGATACGAGGGTTCCAGATGTCCGGGGTGCCGATTTTCGCTGCGGTGTTGCACACCACCAGTTTGAGCAAGCGTTCGCCCGCATTGATGCCCAGCCACTGGCCAATCAGGCCGCCCATGGACAGGCCGCAGAAATGCGCGCGTTCGATGTTCAGCGCATCCAACAGCGCCAGCACATCCCGCCCCAGCTGTTCGATGCTGTAGGGGCCTGCGGTGACCAGGGATTTGCCATGGCCACGAGTGTCCAGGCGCAACACCCGAAAATGCTCGGTGAACGCCGGCATCTGCGTGTCCCACATCCGCAGATCAGTGCCCAGTGAGTTGGACAGCACCAATACCGGTGCACCTTCGGGGCCTTCCAGTTGGTAATTCAGTTCGCCATCGGCGAGTTGTACAAATCCCACAGCAGCCTCCTCAGGCAGAAAATGCAAAGTGTTCGGCCACGGCGCGGCTGACCCAGGTCTGTGCCTGGCCCAGGTAATTCGCCGGGTCCAGCAGGCGATCCAACTCCAGCGCCGACAGCTCGACGGTGACTTGCGGCTCATCGGCCAACACCGCGCGCAAATGGCGCTGCTCGGCGACGGCGCGTTTGCAGCACTGCTCCAGTAAGTGATGGGCGGTTTCGCGGCCCAGGCGCTGGGCGAGCACAATACTGACGGCTTCGGCCAGCACCAGCCCCTGGGTCAGGTCGAGATTGTTGCCCATGCGTTGCGCGTCGACTTCCAGGCCTTCGCTCACCAGCAGCGCTTGGTGCAAGGCGCCGGACACCAGGCGGCAGATTTCGGGCAAGGTCTCCCACTCGGCATGCCACAGGCCCAGGCTGCGTTCGTGCTCCTGGGGCATGGCGCTGAACATCGTCGAGACCAGGCCAGGTACACGGGTGGCGGCACTGATCAGTACAGCGGCGCCCACCGGGTTGCGTTTGTGCGGCATGGTGGAAGAACCGCCCTTGCCCGGTGCCGAGGGTTCGAACACTTCCGCCGCTTCGGTCTGCATCAGCAGGCTGATATCCCGACCGAGCTTGCCGAGGCTGCCGGCGATCAGGCCAAGGACGCTGGCGAACTCCACCAGACGATCACGCTGGGTGTGCCAGGGTTGTTCCGGCAGCGCCAGTTGCAACTCCGCCGCCAGGGCTTGCGCCACCGGCATCGCCTGTTCACCGAGTGCCGCCAAGGTGCCGGACGCCCCGCCGAATTGCAGGACCAGCAGGCGCGGCTTCAATTCCACCAGCCGTTGGCGACTGCGCGTCACCGCCCCCAGCCAACCGGCGATTTTCATCCCCAAGGTCACCGGCGTGGCGTGCTGTAACCAGGTGCGCCCGGCCAATGGCACATCGGCATAGCGCTGCGCCTGGGCGGCGAGCACCGCGCCCAGCCGGGCCAGGTCCGTCTCGATCAACTCCAGCGCCTGGCGCAGTTGCAGCACCAGGCCGGTGTCCATCACATCCTGGCTGGTCGCGCCCAGATGCACATAGCGTTCGGCGCCTGCGTCTTCACTGGCAATCAACTTGCCCAGCGCTTTCACCAATGGAATCGCCGAGTTGCCTGCCGTGGCAATCGCCACGCCGAGTGCGTCCACGTCATACAGCGAGGCCAGGCACGCCTGGGCAATCGGTGCGACAGCTGCCGGCGGGATCAGCCCAACCTGGGCCTGGGCCCGGGCCAATCCGGCCTCGAAATCCAGCATGCCCTGCAAGCGTCCCTGGTCACAGAACACCTCGGCCATGCTGTCAGCGGTGAAGTAAGCGTCGAACAATTGGTTGCTCGTGCGCAGCGTCATAACTCTTCCCTTACAGATCGTGGTGCAAGTACTGCGCCTGTTTCGGCAGGCGCAGGCTGAACAGGAACGCAATAGCCATCATGCCGGTAACGTACCAGTAGAAGGTGTTTTCCAGGCCGATGGACTTCAGGCCCAGTGCCACGTATTCCGCCGAACCACCGAAGATCGCGTTGGCCACCGCATAGGCCAGGCCCACACCGAGGGCGCGCACTTGTGGCGGGAACATTTCCGCTTTCACCAGGCCGCTGATGGAGGTGTAGAAACTGACAATCGCCAGCGCCAGGGTAATCAGCACAAAGGCCAGGAACGGGCTGGTCACGGTTTTCAGGGTCAGCAGGATCGGCACCGTGCACAGGGTGCCGAGGGCGCCAAACCAGAGCATCGAGTTACGCCGGCCGATCTTGTCCGAGAGCATGCCGAACAGCGGCTGCATGCACATATAAAGGAACAGCGCACCGGTCATGATGTAGCTGGCGGTCTTGGCGTGCATCCCGGCGGTGTTCACCAGGTACTTCTGCATGTAAGTGGTAAAGGTGTAGAAAATCAGCGAGCCGCCAGCGGTGTAGCCGAGCACGGTGATAAACGCGGCCTTGTGATCGCGAAACAGCGCCCTGATGCTGCCGGCGTCTTTGTTTTCACGCATTTCCTGGCTGGTGGTTTCTTTCAGGGAGCGACGCAGCAGCAGCGAGATCACCGCCGCGACAGCGCCGATCACAAACGGAATGCGCCAGCCCCAGGCCCGTAGCTCTTCTTCGGTGAGCAGTTGTTGCAGGATCACCACCACCGACACCGCCAGCAGTTGCCCGCCGATCAGGGTCACGTACTGGAACGAGGCGAAGAAGCCGCGCTGGCCCTTGAGCGCGACTTCACTCATGTAGGTCGCCGTGGTGCCGTACTCGCCACCCACCGACAGCCCCTGGAACAGCCGCGCCATCAGCAGCAGGGCCGGGGCCCAGGCGCCGATGTCTTTATAGGTGGGCAGAAAAGCGATGACCAGGGAACCGGCGCACATCATCAGCACCGAGATCATCATCGAATTCTTGCGCCCGTGCTTGTCGGCGACCCGGCCAAACAGCCAGCCGCCGATGGGACGCATCAGGAAGCCTGCGGCGAACACGCCAGCGGTGTTGAGCAGTTGCACCGTGGGGTCGTCAGAGGGGAAAAACGCTGGGGCGAAGTAGATCGCGCAGAACGCGTAGACGTAGAAGTCGAACCATTCGACCAGGTTGCCGGAAGAGGCCCCGACAATCGCAAAAATCCGTTTGCTGCGCTCTTCTCCGGTGTAGTGACTGGTAGTTGTTGTCATGTTGTTTTCACTCGTGGGGAACGGGTTAGAGTCTAGACATACTTTGCAACAACCTCGTTCCGCAAGCAGACCTTTGGGGGGGGTGGGTTGCCCCTGTAGGAGCGAGCTTGCTCGCGAAAAACCCAAGGACACCGCGTTTATCCAGGATAACCCGCGTTATCGTTGAAGATTTTCGCGAGCAAGCTCGCTCCTACACAGGGGCATCAGTAATCGAAAAACACCGTTTCTTCATCTGTCCCTTGAAGAATCACATTCCACTGATACACCCCCGACGCATCCGCCTTGGCCACCAATGTATGCAGCCGCTCTGCCGGCACACACGCCAGCAACGGGTCATCGCCATTCGCCGCCTCACCGTCGAAATAAATCCGCGTCAGCAAGTGCTTCACCAAACCACGGGCAAACACCAGCACCACCAGATGCGGCGCCTGGGTCGTGCCCTTGAGGCCCGGCACGCTGCCCGGCTTGATGGTGCTGAAGCGAAACCGCCCCTGCGCATCCACCGGCACCCGGCCAAAGCCTTCGAAATTGGGGTCCAGGGCTTTGTCCTGGTCATCCTCGGGGTGGTCATATTTGCCGGCGGCGTTGGCCTGCCAGACTTCCAGCATGGCATCGTTGACCACATCGCCATTGCCATCCACCACTTGCCCGGTGATCGCCACGCGCTCGCCGAGGGTGCCCGCATTGGCCAGGTCTTCGCGGTTCAGCCAGGTCAGGCCGATGTGGTAGTACGGCCCGACGGTGTGGGACGTGGTCGCATTAAGGGTCATGTCATTTCTCCATCGGCGTGGCGTCGCGGCCGCGCAGGACGATGTCCCAGCGGTAGCCGAGGGCGTAGTGCGGCACGGTCTTTTCCAGGTCGAAACGGGCGATCAGGCGTTCCTTGGCCGAAGTGTCCGGCACACAGTTGTAGATCGGGTCATAGGCCAGCAGCGGGTCGCCGGGGAAGTACATCTGGGTCACCAAGCGCGTCAGCACGCTGGGGCCGAACAGCGAGAAGTGGATGTGCGCGGGGCGCCAGGCGTTATGGTGGTTGCCCCACGGATAGGCGCCGGGCTTGATGGTCTGGAACTGGTACCAGCCATCGGCATCGGTGACGGTGCGACCGGTGCCGGTAAAGTTCGGGTCCAGGGGCGCGTCGTGCAAATCGCGCTGGTGGTTGTAGCGACCGGCGGCGTTAGCCTGCCAGATCTCTACCAGGATGCCCGGCACCGGCAGGCCGTTTTCGTCCAGGACCCGGCCATGAATGATGATGCGCTCGCCTTGCGGCTCGCCATCGTGCTGGGCGGTCAGGTCGTTGTCTTTCTCGGTAATGCGTTCGGCGCCGATGGTCGGGCCGGTGATTTCCGACAGCGAATGGGGCAGAAACACCAACGGCTTGGACGGCGAACGCAGGTTCGTCGACTGATAGTCCGGGTGCAGGTAATCAGGCTGAGTACCCGCTTGCGGGCGCCGATATCCGGGCTTGTCACTCATGGAGTAATCCTCTTTATTCTTGTCAGTCTCAAACGCGTTCGATCGCCAGGGCCAAGCCTTGGCCGACGCCGACACACATGGTCGCCAGGCCTTTGCTGCCACCGGTTTTTTCCAGTTGATGCAGCGCGGTCAAGACCAGGCGCGCACCGCTCATGCCCAGTGGATGGCCCAAGGCAATCGCGCCACCGTTCGGGTTGACCTGCGCCGCGTCGTCCGCCAGGCCCAACTCACGCAGCACCGCCAGGCCTTGGCTGGCGAAGGCTTCGTTGAGTTCGATCACATCAAAGTCGCTGACGGCCAGGCCCAGGCGCTCGACCAACTTGCGCACCGCAGGCACCGGGCCGATGCCCATCACACGGGGTTCGACCCCGGCACTGGCCATGCCCAGCACCCGGGCGCGGGCAGTCAAACCATGCTTTTTCACGGCTTCGGCGCTGGCCAGGATCAAGGCCGCAGCCCCATCGTTGACCCCGGAGGCGTTGCCGGCGGTGACGGTCTTGTCCGGGCCATTGACGGGCTTGAGCCTGGTCAGGGCTTCGAGGGTGGTGTCGGCGCGTGGATGCTCGTCGTGTTCAACCAGGGTCTCGCCTTTTTTGTGGGCGACCCGCACCGGCACGATTTCTTCAGCGAAGAACCCGGCGGCCTGGGCAGCGGCCGTGCGTTGCTGGCTGCGCAAGGCGAAGGCGTCCTGGTCGGCGCGCGAGACTTTATAGTCATCCGCCACATTGTCAGCGGTCTGCGGCATGGCATCGACGCCGTACTGGGCCTTCATCAACGGGTTGATAAAGCGCCAGCCGATGGTGGTGTCTTCCAGCTTCATATTGCGCGAGAACGCGGCGTCCGCCTTGCCCATCACGAATGGCGCACGGGACATCGACTCGACGCCACCGGCAATCGCCAGCTCCATTTCGCCACTGGCGATGGCGCGGAACGCGGTGCCGATGGCGTCCATGCCCGAGGCACACAAACGGTTGAGGGTCACGCCAGGGATGCTCGATGGCAAGCCGGCCAGCAGCGAAGCCATGCGGGCCACGTTGCGATTGTCTTCGCCCGCCTGGTTGGCGCAGCCGAGGAACACCTCGTCCACCGCGTTCCAGTCCACCGACGGGTTGCGCACCATCAGCGCCTTGATCGGCAAGGCCGCCAGGTCATCGGCGCGCACGGTGGACAGGCCACCGCCGAAGCGGCCGATGGGGGTACGGATGGCATCACAGATAAACACATCGCGCATCAGGCTTCTCCTGGGGCTTGGCCATGGGCGGCGGCGGTACGGGCTTCAAGGTCGCGCAAGGCATTCAGTTCGACCTCGGTCGGTTCGGCGCTGGTGCCGAGTTGATCGGCAAAGCGCACCGCCCAACCGGTGGCGGCGATCACTTGCTCGCGGGTCACGCCAGGGTGCAAAGCCGTGACCACGAATTCATGGCTGCCCTCCTCCGGCTCCATGATGCACAGGTCGGTGATGATCCCCACCGGGCCCGCGCCTGGCAGGCCGAGGCGCTTGCGCGAGTCGCCGCCTTCGCCATGGCCGACCGAGGTAATGAAGTCCAGTTTGTCGACGAACGAACGGGACGACTGCTTGAGGATGATCAGTACGCTCTTGGCGGAGCCGGCAATTTCCGGCGCGCCACCGGCGCCCGGCAGGCGCACCTTGGGCTGATGATAGTCACCGACCACGGTGGTGTTGATATTGCCGAAACGGTCGACCTGGGCCGCCCCAAGAAAACCGACGTCAATGCGCCCGCCTTGCAGCCAGTAGCGAAAAATCTCACCGGTGGGCACGACGGTGTCGGCGGTTTCTGCCAACTCGCCGTCACCAATGGACAGCGGCAACACCGATGGCTTGGCGCCAATCGGGCCGGACTCGTAGATCAACACCACATCGGGGGAAGATGTCAGGCGTGCCAGGTTGGCGGCCTTGGATGGCAAGCCGATGCCGACGAAGCACACCGAACCGTTCTTCAGGCGGCGCGCGGCGGCGACGGTCATCATTTCATTGGTCGAGTAAGCCATTACTTGGCCTCCTGCGCGGCAGCCAGTTTGGCCTGGAATTGACTGAAGTCAGCAGTGCCGTGGATGTATTCATCGATCCAGGCGGTAAATGTCCCACGATCCCGAGCGATCGGGTCCCAGGCTTGATAGAAGCGATTGTCGCGTTCGGTGTAACCGTGGGCGTAGGACGGATGCGCGCCACCCGGCACATGGCACACGGCGGTCAGGGCCCAGGTCGGCAGCACGCAGGCGTTCATCGGCGCGTTGAGGTCATCGACGATCTCTTCGACGGTAACGATGCAACGCTTGGCCGCCAATGCCGCCTCTTTCTGCACCCCAAGGATCCCCCACAGCAGCACGTTGCCCTTGCGATCGGCCTTTTGCGCATGGATCACGGTGATGTCCGGGCGCACCGACGGTACCGCCGCCAGCACTTCGCCAGTGAAGGGGCAGGTCACGGTCTTGATCAACGGGTTGACCTTGGGCAGGTCGGAGCCGGCATACGCCCGCAGTACCGCGAACGGCAGGCCGGAAGCGCCGGCCACGTAGGCGTTGGCCAGGTCGGCATGGCTGTGTTCTTCGATCTCCAGCGGTTGCGGCCATTGCTTCTCGACCGCGTCCCGCAGGCGATGCAGGGAACCCACGCCAGGGTTGCCACCCCAGGAGAAAATCAGTTTGCGCGCACAACCGGCCCCGATCAGTTGGTCGTAGATCAGATCGGGCGTCATGCGTACCAGCGTCAGGTCTTTCTTGCCCTGACGAATGATTTCATGACCTGCCGCTGTAGGGATCAGGTGGGTAAAGCCTTCGAGCGCGACGGTATCGCCGTCATTGACGAACTGCTTTACCGCATCAGCCAGCGAAAGGATTTCAGCCATGGGGTTGGGCTCCCGATATAGGTCGAAAAAGGCACTGGAGGCAGCGCCGAAGTGCTTGAAGAGTAAGCCGGGGCAATGGGCCAAACAATCCGATAATCGACTATCCGTTCGATAATCGAACAGATTGTTGCCTAGCTATCTTTCAAGACGAACACGGTCAAATGCGGGAGCGGGCTTGCCCGCTCCCACATTTTTGAACCGTGCCTGCTTTAAGTCTCAGGTGGCATCCGCATGACTAACCAGGCCTTTGATCACTACCGCGGTGGTGGCCAATGCCGCCGGAATCACCAGCGCCGTCAGCACCTGCTCGAAGTTCCAGCCCAACCCCAGCAAAGTGGCGCCCATCCACGCACCGAGGATCGCGCCAAAGCGCCCGATCCCCAGCATCCACGAGACACCTGTGGCACGCCCCTGGGTCGGGTAAAACCGCGCAGCCAACGAAGGCATCGCCGATTGCGCACCGTTGACGCACATCCCGGCAATCAACACCAGGGTCGCCAAGAGGGTGATGTTGCCCAGGCTCTGGCCCACGGCGTAGGCAAATACCCCGGCCAATAGGTAGAACGCTCCGATGACCTTGTGCGGATTGAACCGGTCCATGGCCCAGCCCACACCCACGGCACTGAGTACGCCACCGAACTGGAACAACGCGCCAATGAACGCCGCCTGCTCCATGCTGGCGCCGCTGTCGCGCATCAGGGTTGGCAGCCAACTGGTCAGCAGGTACACAATCACCAGGCCCATGAAGTACGTCAGCCACAGCAACAGGGTGCCGGCGCTGTAGGTGCCGGAGAAGATCACCGCGAACACGTTGCGCGCCTTGACGGTTTTCTGTTCCGGGACACTGAAGCTTGAGGCCTGGGCGACAATGACCGGGTCGATGGGCGCCAGGGCCTTGCGCACCTTGTCCGTGCCGCGATTGCGCACCACCAGGTAGCGCGCCGACTCCGGCAACCACAGCACCAGCACGCCGACCAGCATCAATGGCAGGATGCCGCCGATCAACAGCAGGCTGTGCCAGCCGAACATCGGAATCAGCTTGGCCGAGATAAATCCGCCACCGGCCATGCCCAGGTTGAAACCGCAGAACATGCTGGTCACCAGCAGCGACTTGTGACGCTCCGGCGTGTATTCGGACAGCAATGTCGTGGCGTTCGGCATACCGGCGCCCAGGCCCAGGCCAGTCAGAAAACGCAACACCAACAACTGATCCACGTTGGTGCTGTAGGCCGAGGCCAGGCTGAAGGCGCCGAACACCAGCACGGCGCCCACCAGCACCATCTTGCGACCAAAACGGTCGGCCAAGGGACCGGAGCCCAGGGCGCCAAACACCATGCCGATCAGCGCGGCACTCATCACCGGGCCGAGGCTGGCACGGTCGATCCCCCAATCCTGGGACAGCGCCGGCGCAATGAAGCCCATGGCCGCGGTGTCCAGCCCGTCGAGGAAGACAATCAGGAAGCACAGGATCACCACCCGCCACTGATAGCGGGACAACGGTTGTGCATTGATAAAGGACTGCACGTCCAGACACGTACCAACAGAAGGTGAAGGCTGATTCATTATTTTTATTTCCACACCGATGGGCGGGCGAACGACGGCGAGTCGTCATTATTATTGGGGCGAAACCGATGCCGCGACGGTAGGCGTCGTCGCGGTCAATGACGCTGCCGCGACATTAATGAGCCAGGGGAAACACCGTCAATTGCTCAGGCCGGGATCTGTGCGGTCACCGAACAGCTTACGCAAACAACTGGGCGCTCAGCTCCTGGCTGGCGCTCAACATGCTCGGCAGGAAACGCTGTTCCAGTTCGCTGCGGCTGACCCGGCCCGCGTGAGTGCTGACATTGAGCGCGGCCAATACCTGGCCCGACGCGTCGTACACTGGTACGGCGATGGAGCGCAGGCCCTGCTCCAACTCCTGATCGACGATGCACCAGCCCTGTTGCCGCACTTGTTGCAGACACTCCAGCAGTTCGGCGGGGGTAGTCAGGGTGCGGCTGGTCTTGGTTTGCAGCTCGGCATGATCGAGGTAGTCCTGCAACGACGCATCATCCAGGGCGGCCAGCAGGATCCGGCCCATGGACGTGCAATAGGCCGGCAGCCGTCCACCCACCGAGAGGTCCACCGAGATCAGGCGCTGGGTCGTGGCGGAACGGGCGATATAGAGGATGTCGTCGCCTTCCAGGGTCGCCATGTTGCAGGCTTCGTGCAGTTGCTCGCTCATGCGATCCAGATAGGGCTGGGCAGAAACCGCCAGGGGCGTGGAAGACAGATAGGCGTGCCCCAGGGTCAGGACCTTGGGCAGCAGGGAGTAGGTGCGCCCGTCCGTAGTGGCGTAGCCGAGCTTGATCAAGGTATGCAGGCAACGCCTGACGGCAGCGCGGGGGATTTCCGTGCGATGGCTGATCTGCGCGATGGTCAGGTGACGCTTGCGCTCCTGGAACGCCTGCACCACAGCCAACCCACGGGCCAGGGAGGTCATGAAGTCGGGGTCGCCGGTAAAAGCCTGGATACGCTTGGCCGGTGAGGCAACGATCGGCGGCGCCACTGAGGCGAAAGAGTTGCGCAATTGATCGTTCATTTCAGGTCCTTTCTCTTATTGTCGATCACCATTACAAGCCGGTCGGCAACGGATACACAAGGCAAGGCCGCCAACATTGGGCGATTATCGGACGGTCATTCGATAATCGCAATTTCCTGCTGCGGGACTGTCAGGGTGCTCGCTTAACTGAAGGGTATTAGCCGCAATGACGTTGATTGAATTAATGCCCGTTTACATTAAATCGTCATATACAGACTATTTGGCAAGTGTGGCGTCAAGTTCCCGACATTATTGGGCTGACAATACGCATAAGCAAAGTTGACGATTTTTAACTTGTTGACGATAGTCTTATTCAAATGCGCCGCTATAATGCACCGTGCGATAAAGGCGAGTGGCCGTCGAGAACGATCCATGACGCCAGCGAACCTCGTCGTTGCCTTGTCCTCGCCTTGGTCGCAATTAAGGGGGGCACAGTTCCACTGTCAGCCCATTATTGTGAAGTAAAAGAAAACTGTTGCTACGACAGCTGTTCTTACCCCGTGCTGTGACCCTGTGCAGTAAAAGTGGCATCACGCTTCACTGGAATCAACTCAACTCAATTAGGTAACAATGTGACGAAAGACGAACTGCGCGCAGAACTTGAGCGCCAGGAACAACGTTACAAGGATGTTTACGGCGGGGAAGTCACCACCTACGCCGCCCAACCAGAGCCTGAGCGCAAACCATGGCGCAAACGGGCCAGTCTGCTCGACCAGGCTTTTGCCCAGGAAATCCAAAAGATCGAAAAGGACCTCAAGGCCGAAGAGCCATAAGCTCTGTCGGACTGAGCCTTCCTGACACGTCATCGCCCTGCCAGCACCTCCTGGCAGGGGCGCCTTGGCTATGCCCGCCAATCGGCACCTTTCGCCCCATCACGAAATTTCATACAGCCGTTTCAGACCGCTCCTCCCAATTGTCGCACCCTCCATCGACACACCTATTCTTTATAAATCAATGAGTTGCCAAACCACCGAAATATCTGGTAGCCGCACCCCTCCTCCAAACTAATTCGTTGAAGAATGTTACCGGCGAGCAGCTAGTGCATAGATTACTGAGGTTTTCTGGCATAATCGCGCCCCCTTACGACCGGGTCATAAAACCTTCATGATCGATTTATTCAGCGGACTAGATGCTTGGGTTCTTGTGAGCCTGCTGCTCGCCCTCGCCTTTGTCCTCGCCTTCGAGTTCATCAATGGCTTTCATGACACCGCTAACGCGGTGGCCACAGTCATCTATACCAAAGCGATGCCGCCGCACCTGGCCGTATTCTTTTCCGGGGTGTTCAACTTCCTTGGCGTGTTGCTCGGCGGGGTAGGCGTTGCCTATGCCATCGTGCATCTGCTGCCGGTGGAGTTGCTGATCAATGTGAATACCGGCCATGGTCTGGCCATGGTGTTTTCATTATTAGCCGCCGCCATTACCTGGAACCTCGGCACCTGGTATTTCGGGATCCCGGCATCCAGCTCCCACACCCTGATCGGTTCGATCCTCGGTGTCGGCCTGGCCAATGCCTTGATCAACGACATTCCATTGGCTGACGGGGTCAATTGGCAGAAGGCGATCGATATCGGCGCCTCGCTGGTGTTCTCGCCCATGGCCGGCTTCCTGGTCGCAGCCCTGGTGTTGATTGGCCTTAAATGGTGGCGTCCACTGTCCAAGATGCACAAGACGCCGGACCAGCGCCGCAAGCTCGACGACAAGAAACACCCGCCGTTCTGGAACCGCCTGGTACTGGTGATTTCGGCGATGGCCGTGAGTTTCGTGCATGGCTCCAACGACGGTCAGAAAGGTATCGGCCTGATCATGCTGGTGCTGATTGGTATCGTGCCCGCACAGTTCGTACTCGATCTGGGCAGCACCACCTACCAGATCGAGCGCACCCGCGACGCCACCCTGCACCTCAACCAGTTCTACCAGCGCAATCACGAAACCCTCGGCGAATTCCTCGCCCTGGGCAAAAGTGTCAAAGACGACCTGCCTGGCAAGTTCCGCTGCAACCCTCAACAGACCGAGCCGACCATCAACGCCCTTCTCGGCACATTGAAGGGTGTCTCCGACTACCGTTCACTGACTTCCGACCAGCGTATTGAAGTACGTCGCTACCTGCTGTGCCTGGACGACACCGCGAAGAAAGTCGGCAAGCTGCCCGGCCTTGAAGCCCGCGAGAAGTCAGACCTGGAAAAACTGCGCAAAGACCTGACCGCCACCACCGAATACGCCCCATTCTGGGTGATCCTCGCCGTGGCCCTGGCCCTTGGCCTGGGCACCATGGTGGGTTGGAAACGTGTGGTACTGACCATCGGTGAGAAGATCGGCAAACAGGGCATGACCTATGCCCAGGGCATGTCGGCGCAAATCACCACGGCCACCATGATTGGCTTTGCCAACATCTTCGCCCTGCCGGTATCCACCACCCACGTCCTGTCTTCGGGCGTGGCGGGGACCATGGTCGCCAACAAAAGCGGCCTGCAAGGCGGTACGGTGAAAACCATCCTGATGGCTTGGGTACTGACCCTGCCGGCGACGGTGAGTCTGTCGGCCGGCTTGTTCTGGCTGGCCTCCAAGGCGCTGGGCAGTTAACAGCCCGCGCAATTGAAAAAGGCGTGACCTGCGAGGGTCGCGCCTTTTTTATGCGCCGATTTATCGGCGCCTACAGAGATCATTTCAAAATCCGGGCAAAAAAAAAGGGCGACCGAAGTCGCCCAAAATGCCTTGCGTGCTCATGTAACCCGGAAAAACCTATGGTTTTTTACGCTTGTTCGCGTCTTTCCAGATAAAAAAACCAAACCCTACAAAAAACAGCACCATGAGGCCGACAGTCAGCACCCCGGCGAAAACCACATTATCGAAAAACATGACCGGCCTCCTGCTCTTGCCCTGTTGCGATGGGGCTAAGTTAACCAAGAAGTCGGGAGGAGAAATTGACGGGGATCAATGTCGCCCGCAACGGGGCGTAAAGAAGGGGAATAACTGACCTGAATCAACAGATTCAGGGCCGTTCAGCGTTTTTTCGGTTTGTTTTTCGACTTTTTCTTACCTTTGCCCAAGGGCATGGCCTGCTCAAACGCCTGGCGCACTTCATTAAGGCGCTTGTCATTGAGGTCATGGACCCGTTTGGCCCGCTCGGCACTCAGGTCGATCAGCTTGTCATCACTCATGGCATGGCTTACGTGGTGGTTGGAATGGCTCAATAATGCGGCCTGGCCCGCTCAGGGGTCAAACCTCGACGTCCACCCACAACCCCTGGCGGGGCGCGTCCTCTATCAGCGGCGCCACAGGCACCGTGTTATCGGCGTTGAGCTCATCACCGGGAATAGCCAAGTGCTGCTCGGGATCTTCATCGGCCTCACGCCGGCGTTTTTGCTGTTCCTGCTGGCGCCGTTGTTCTTCGCGCAGCATTAAGGTCGATTGTTCGGCGTCACGGTGCTTGAGGTCGATGGTGCTTTCATTGGAACTCGGTTGCGCGGGGACCACCGGTGGAATATCGGGCTTTGGGCGCACGGGGTCGAGTTGCGATGTGACCGGCACAACACTCAAGGGCAAGATCGGTGGCAGCATAATTATGGGTCTCCTGTCAGCAGGCTGTCGGCTGCTGCGCCAACGACTTGAGGTTGGGGCTGCCAACTTGTGACCCAGTCGTCAGTCAGCCGTGCCCTGCCACCCGTCGAATCGCCCGCTTTGATCCCTGCAAGCGGAGTAGTTTTTGTCAGAGTCCTTTGGCTGGGGACCTTGTTCCGTTAGAATAGTCGGCTTTTTCACGGCGGGAGTCAGGCAGCATGGCGCAGCAGTATCAACCGGGGCAACGCTGGATTAGTGACAGCGAAGCAGAGCTGGGGTTAGGCACCGTTCTGGCACAGGACGGGCGCTTGTTGACCGTGCTCTATCCGGCCACTGGCGACACCCGCCAGTACGCGCTACGGAATGCGCCCCTCACTCGCGTGAGGTTCTCGCCGGGTGACAGCATCACCCATTTCGAAGGCTGGAAAATGACCGTGCGCGAAGTCGACGATGTCGACGGCCTGCTGGTCTACCACGGCCTCAATGGGCAGAACGAGCAGGTCACCCTGCCGGAAACCCAACTGTCGAACTTCATCCAGTTCCGCCTCGCCAGCGACCGCCTGTTCGCCGGGCAGATTGACCCGCTGGCCTGGTTCTCCTTGCGTTACCACACCCTGGAACACACCAGCCGCCAGTTGCAGTCCTCGCTCTGGGGCCTGGGTGGTGTGCGTGCGCAGCCGATTGCGCACCAATTGCACATTGCCCGTGAAGTGGCTGACCGTATCGCACCACGGGTTCTGCTGGCCGACGAAGTAGGCCTGGGCAAGACCATCGAAGCCGGCCTGGTGATCCATCGCCAGTTGCTGTCCGGGCGCGCCAATCGCGTGTTGATCCTGGTCCCGGAAAACCTGCAGCACCAATGGCTGGTGGAGATGCGCCGGCGTTTCAACCTGCAGGTTGCGTTGTTTGACGAAGAACGTTTTATCGAAAGCGATGCCAGCAACCCGTTCGAAGACACCCAGCTTGCGCTGGTGGCCCTGGAATGGCTGGTGGACGACGAAAAAGCCCAGGATGCGCTGTTCGCCGCCGGCTGGGACTTGATGGTGGTCGACGAAGCGCACCACCTGGTCTGGCACGAAGAAAAAGCCAGCGCGCAATACCAGTTGGTTGAGCAGTTGGCCGAGACCATTCCCGGCGTGCTGCTGCTGACCGCAACCCCGGAGCAACTGGGCCAGGACAGCCACTTTGCGCGCCTGCGCCTGCTGGACCCGAACCGTTTCCACGACGTCAAAGCCTTCCGCGCCGAGAGCGAAAACTATCGCCCGGTAGCCGAAGCCGTGCAGGAACTGATGGACAAGGGCCGCCTCTCGCCAGCCGCGCACAAGACCATCCTGGGGTTCCTCGGCGACGAAGGCGAAGCCCTGCTGGCCGCCGTCAACGATGGCGACACCGAAGCCAGCGCGCGCCTGGTGCGGGAACTGCTGGACCGCCACGGCACCGGCCGCGTGCTGTTCCGTAACACCCGCGCCGCGGTGCAAGGCTTCCCCGAGCGCAAGCTGCACGCCTACCCGCTGCCGTGCCCGGACGAGTACCTGGAACTACCGCTGGGCGAGCACGCCGAGTTGTACCCGGAAGTCAGCTTCCAGTCGCAGCCGGACATCGAAGAAGAAAACCGCTGGTGGCGCTTCGACCCGCGCGTCGAGTGGCTGATCGACCAGTTGAAAATGCTCAAGCGCACCAAGGTCCTGGTGATCTGTGCCCACGCGGAAACCGCCATGGACCTGGAAGACGCCCTGCGCGTGCGTTCAGGCATTCCGGCCACGGTGTTCCACGAGGGCATGAACATCCTTGAGCGTGACCGCGCCGCCGCCTACTTCGCCGATGAAGAGTTTGGCGCCCAGGTGCTGATCTGTTCGGAAATCGGCAGTGAAGGCCGCAACTTCCAGTTCGCCCACCACCTGGTGCTGTTCGATCTGCCGTCGCACCCGGACTTGCTGGAACAACGCATCGGTCGTCTGGACCGGATCGGCCAGAAGCATGTGATCGAATTGCACGTGCCGTACCTGGAAACCAGCCCGCAAGAGCGGCTGTTCCAGTGGTACCACGAAGCGCTGAACGCCTTCCTTAATACCTGCCCGACCGGCAACGCCTTGCAGCACCAGTTCGGCCCGCGCCTGCTGCCGCTGTTGGAAAACGCCGACGACGGCGAATGGCAAGGCCTGATCGACCAAGCCCGCGCCGAGCGCGAGCGCCTGGAAGCCGAGTTGCACACCGGCCGCGACCGCCTGCTGGAGCTCAACTCCGGCGGCGCTGGCGAAGGTGATGCGCTGGTCGAAGACATCCTGGAGCAAGACGATCAGTTCACCCTGCCGATCTATATGGAAACCCTGTTCGACGCCTTCGGCATCGACAGCGAAGACCATTCGGAAAACGCGCTGATCCTCAAGCCCAGCGAAAAAATGCTCGATGCCAGCTTCCCCCTCGGCGACGACGAAGGCGTGACCATCACTTACGACCGCAACCAGGCGCTGTCTCGCGAAGACATGCAGTTCATCACCTGGGAACACCCGATGGTCCAGGGTGGCATGGATCTGGTGCTGTCCGGCTCCATGGGCAACACCGCCGTGGCGCTGATCAAGAACAAGGCGCTCAAGCCAGGCACCGTATTGCTCGAACTGCTCTACGTCAGTGAAGTCGTGGCGCCGCGCTCGCTGCAACTGGGCCGCTACCTGCCACCGGCAGCCTTGCGCTGCCTGCTGGATGCCAACGGCAATGACTTGTCGGGCCGTGTGTCGTTCACCACCCTGAACGATCAGTTGGAAAGCGTGCCACGGGCCAGCGCCAACAAGTTCGTACAGGCCCAGCGTGATCAGCTGACGCCACGGATCAACGCCGGCGAAGAGAAAATCGCCCCGCGCCACGCCGAGCGTGTGGCCGAGGCGCAACGTCGCCTGGCGGCAGACACCGACGAAGAGCTGGCACGCCTGACCGCCCTGCAAGCGGTCAACCCGACCGTGCGCGACAGCGAACTGGTTGCCCTGCGCCAACAACGCGAGCAAGGCCTGGCCATGCTCGACAAGGCGGCGCTGCGGTTGGAAGCGATTCGGGTGTTGGTCGCGGGCTGATCCGCGCACTGCCCTGTTGAACAAGAAGGCCCGCGCAATGCGGGCCTTTTTTATGGGGCCTTGAGGGCCTCATCGCAGGCAAGCCAGCTCCCACAGTTGACCGGTGTTCCAGTTGGCAACTCGGTCAACTGTGGGAGCTGGCTTGCCTGCGATGGCATCACCTCGATCTCAAGCAGGAACCGCCGGACCCGGCACCTCCACCACCCCCAACCCATCCTTCATCCGCTTGGCATCGCGCACAAAACACCGCGAAGCCTGAAACAGAAACAGCATGGTCAGGAACAGCGCCACCGGAATCAGGTACATGGCGTCATGCAAACCCACGGCCTTGAACGCTTCGGTCATTTGTTCGGCACCCGCCGCGTACATCGCCGCATGGGCAAAGTGATCGGACAACGCACCCACCACCACTGGCCCCATACCGCCACCCAGCAGATACAGGCCGGCAAAGAACAGCGCCATGGCCGTAGCCCGCAGGCGGGGTTCCACCACGTCCTGAATCGCCGTGTACACACAGGTATAGAAGTTATAGGCAAACAGCCAGCCCACACTGAATACCGCGACAAACACCCCAATCTCGATACGCCCCGCGTGCAGGGCCCAGGCGGTGCAGACCGTGGAAATAATCAGGCTGAACGCGGCAAACAGCAGCCGGCCGTTGGGGATACGCTGGTGAATCTTGTCGGCCACCAGCCCGCCCAGGGTCAGGCCAAACAAGCCGGTCACACCAACAATCACCCCGGTTGCCACCGCAGCTTCTTGCAGCGGCATCAGGAAGTAGCGTTGCAGCATCGGCACCAGGAACGAGTTGCAGGCATAGGTAGCAAAGTTGAAGCACAACCCGGCAAGCACCAGCCACAGGAAGGTCGGCACTGCCAACACGCGCCGGATCGGCCGATCGACTTTCTCCTGGGAGACTTGCACGGTCTCGGCGGCGCCGCGCTTGGGCTCCTTGATGTAGAACATGAACACCGCGAGGATCAGCCCCGGGATGGCCGCGATAAAGAACGGTGCACGCCAGCTGTCGAACGCCTGGACCATCGCGCCGATGGTGAAGAACGCCAGCAACAGGCCCAAGGGCAGGCCCAGCATGAAAATCCCCATGGCCCGGGCGCGGCGGTGTGCCGGAAACAGGTCGCCGATCAGCGAGTTGGCGGCGGGTGCATAACTGGCTTCGCCAATGCCGATGCCCATGCGCACCAGCAGGAAAGTCCAGAAACTGCCAACCATGCCGTTGACCGCCGTCAGCGCACTCCAGCTCGCCAGGCCCCAGCCCATCAGTTTGCTGCGCGAGCCAGTATCGGCCAGGCGCCCCAGGGGCAAGCCGGCAATGGCATAGACGATGGTGAACGCGGTACCGATGATGCCGAGCTGGAAGTCACTGAGGTGCCATTCCATGCGGATCGGTTCGATGATGATCGCCGGGATCGTGCGATCAAAGAAGTTGAACAGGTTGGCCAGGAACAGCAGGAACAGAATGCGCCAGGCATTCGCCGCTTGGGTCGAGTTCTGCATGGGTCCGTCTCTTTATTGTTATAGAGGCTCGATGCCGACGCATCCTGCCCGGAACCTGCAATCTAGTCAGGCGCGGCCCAGTTGTCTGTAATGATTCGTAAAGCTGATAGGGCGTAATTTCATCAGCAACAACAGCGTTTCGACCGACAAAAAAATAAGCACTGGCCCCCCTTCCCAAGCGCCTTGGCAGGAATAGAATAGCGAGCCTTCCGCAGTTCCCCCTTCCCTCTATTGATGACGTGCCATGTCCGATGCCAGTCCGTGTCTGAGTTGCGGTGCCTGCTGTTCATACTTTCGCGTGTCTTTCTTTTGGGGCGAATGCGCTTCATCAGGTGGCACCGTGCCCGATGACCTCGTAGTACAGATCAACCCCAGTCGGGTGGCGATGATCGGCACCGACCAAAAACCTGCCCGTTGTTGCAGCCTGATTGGCGAAGTGGGCAACGGCACACGCTGTTCGATCTACGAACAGCGCTCCAGCGTGTGCCGGGACTTCGAGTCGTCGTGGAGCCAGGGTGAGGTGAACGTCGATTGCGACGCCGCACGCGCCGCATTTGGCCTGGCGCCACTGGAGCAGCCGCCTTACGAATTCGAGCTGCCCATCAGCGCTTAGTACTGTTGGCTATGGGCGGCATGCCAAAATCGTAGCAATCAAAATGCCATTACTGCTTGCGATTCCGTTGAGCCTTCTATACTCGATTCCATAGGTCATCGCCGCGCGCAGTGACACGAGATGACTCTGTAACGGGACATGCTATGGAATGGCTGGGTCTGCATTTTTTTACCCCCCTTCCTGAGAGCGGGCAGCTAATACTCAATTGCACCCATAACCCTTTTCTGGTGCTACTGGCGTACCTGGTCGCCTGCGCAGCAGGCTTCGGCACCCTGGACATGGCCGAGCGTGTCAGCCACGTTGACAACCTGACCGCACAGCGCCGCTGGCGCTGGATCGGCGCCGGCTGCCTGGCCGGCGGGATCTGGTCGACTCACTTCATCAGCATGCTGGCGTTCCAGGCACCCATCGCCATCCATTACGAACTGTTCATGACCTTTGCGTCATTGCTGATCGCAATGATCGCGGCGTTGTTTGCCATGCAAACCCTCAGTCATGCCCAACTGCGCTTTCATCGGTACCTGGTGGCGTCCATCTGGATGGGCCTGGGCATCGCCCTGATGCATTACGTGGGCATGTCCGCCATGCGCTCCGAGGCCCAGGTGTATTTTTCCAGCGGGCTGTTTGGGTTGTCGGTGGCGATCGCCATCGGGGCCAGCCTGGCGGCCTTGCTGCTGTCCAGTTACCTGCGCAGTGGCAGCGGCATGTTCCACCAACTGCTCAAGTACGGGGCCAGCCTGGTGCTCGGTGCCGGCATTCTCAGCATGCACTTCACCGGCATGGCCGCCATGCAATTGCTGGTGCCCAATGGGGCCGTGCCCTCATTGCCAGTCGACAACAACCCGACGCAACTGGGCCTGTCGGTGGCCGTCATCACGTTGCTGGTGATCGGCAGCAGCATCAGCGCGGCCCTCGCAGACAAGAAGTTGCAGCACAAGGAGCGTGACCTGCGTCGGGTCAATGCCTTGCTGAGCGAGCTGGACCAGGCGCGCGCGTCCTTGCAGCAAGTCGCTCATTACGATGCCTTGACCAGCCTGCTCAATCGCCGGGGCTTCAACCAGATCTTCGCCGAAAAACTCGTGGAGAAAACCCAGACCGGGGGCATGCTCGCGGTCATCTTCCTCGACATCGACCACTTCAAACGGATCAACGACAGCCTGGGCCACGACGCCGGCGATGAGCTACTCAAAGTCCTGGCCGGCCATATCAAGAGTTCGGTACGTAGCCACAATGATGTCGTGGCCCGGTTCGGCGGCGATGAGTTCTGCATCCTGATCAACATCCATCATCGCGACGAAGCGCGGCACATGGCCCAGCGCATCATGCAGAAAATGAAAGAGCCAATCGAACTGGCCGGCCGGCGCATGGTGATGACCACCAGCATCGGCATCAGCGTGTTTCCCGAGGACGGAACCACCTGCGAGGAACTGCTGAAAACCGCCGACCTGGCGCTTTATCAGTCCAAGGATGGCGGGCGCAACAGCCTGAACTTCTTCAGTTCCAACCTGAAAACCCGAGCCTTTCTTGAACTGCAGCTGGAAGAGGAACTGCGCAATGCACTGCGCAACCAAAAGGAACTGGTCCTGCACTACCAGCCGATCCTGGACCTGCGCAAAGGCAAGGTCACACGACTCGAAGCGCTGGTGCGCTGGCAACACCCGCAACATGGGCTGCTGGCCCCCGAGCGGTTTATCGGCATTGCCGAAAACAACGGCCTGATCGCCGAACTGGACAACTGGGTGCTACGCCAAGCCTGTGCCGACCTGGGCTGGCTGACGGACCAAGGCCATCCGGACCTGATCATGGCCGTCAACTGCTCGGCCCTGAACCTGTCCCGCGACGAACTGGCCGATGAAATCGAATACGCCTTGCGCAGCAGTGGCATCGCCGCCAGTCGCCTGGAACTGGAAGTGACCGAAAACGCCTTGATGGGCAACATCAGCAGCACCCTGATCCTGCTGCGACAAATCCGCGCGCTGGGTGTTGCACTGTCCATCGACGACTTCGGCACCGGCTACTCCTCCCTCTCCTACCTCAAGCGCCTGCCCCTCAACACGCTGAAGATCGACCGTTCGTTTATCCAGGACATTCCCAAATCCACCACCGATATGGAGATTGTCCAGGCGATCATCGGCATGGCCCACACCCTGCACCTGCAAGTCATCACCGAGGGGGTGGAAACCCCGCAACAACTGGAGCTGTTGATCAAACATGGCTGCGATTACGTGCAGGGCTACCTGCTCAGTGCCGCGGTGCCGGCCAGTGAAATCAGCGCGGTGATCATGGCGCTTGACCAGCACAACCCGCTGACACCGTTAAGCCTGGTAGGCGGCAAAGACACATCAGCGGTTGTGCGCCCCATCCGCTGAAGTGCAGAGCACTTGGCAAATAGCCATCATTTTGATTAAAGAACGCCGACGAACGGCCGATTCATGAGAGTCCAGCGTCGCTTTTCCCTAGAAACAATAAGGTTAAGACCGCTCGCTGAGGCCTAAACGCACTGTAAAAGTCGCGAACTCTCACTAGGTGATGGCTCTTTGATGCTTTCCAGCCATCCGTCCAGGCACATGGCGCACAATGACTTCTAAAAATAATCCTGTTACTGCGGTATCCGACGTGTTGCTCACAGCTCCTGCGGAAAAAACCTCAGGCCCAAAGTCATTGAACGGTCAACGTGCGCTGGCCACCCAGCAATACCTGTACTTCACCGAAACCAATACTGATCGCATCCTCGATAACCTCGATGGCCTGCGCGACATGGTGTTCCCGCGTCCGCTCCATCTTGAGGGTGACAGCGAGTTGCGCAGCGAGCAGGAGTTTCCCTCGGTCTGCCTGATCGGCCTCGGGCGCTGCGGCTCCAATATTGCCCTGGATGTCGCGGAGCTGGTGTACAACGCCCGCAAGTTCTACTTGAACGAGTTCAGCACCGAAGAAAAGTCCTACGTTGAAAAGGGCTACAGCCCAGCCCAGTGGATCCGCAACAACTTGCGCCTAGGGGCCAACAAGGCCAGCAAACCGGTGTTCCTGGTAGAACCCTTGGTGATGCTCGGCGACCTCGACAAAGACATCGCCGGACGCATCCGCTTTTCGCGCAAGGGTGAGAAAAGCGGCTTTTTACGCGACTACAGCAAGATGAAAATCATGGACCTGTCGGAAGTCCATGCCGGTGGCGCCGGTAACGCACCGATCCTCGGCCAGTACCTGGCCAAGATCATCCTCAATAAAGACACCCAGCGGTTTTCCAGCCCCGACTGGAAGATGATCCATTCGTACCTGATCGACTCCTGTGGCATCAAGGCCAACCAGTCGCGCCTGTACTTCTCGATTTTCAGCGCCGGTGGCGGTACCGGCTCGGGCATGGCCTCGGAGTTTGGCCTGGCCCAGCAACACTCGTACATGAACAAGACCTTCGACACCAAGCCCGCCGACGAGCACGACAGCAAGAGCGGCCACGCCTTTGTGTTCGAGCCGATTTTCACCAGCGGCATTTGTGTGCTGCCGAATATCTCTGACCACCGCAGTGAAATGTCCGAGGCACTGCACATCAACGCCGGACGGCTGCTGTGCAAGTACCTGTCGGAGGAATGGGACTTCTCGTACAACTTCGACAATGAAGACAGCAGCGAAGCCAGCGTCAAAGGGCGTATTCGCCCGTGGAACGCCATGATGCTGATCTCCAACGACATCATGCGTTACGCCGAAGAAAGTGATGATGGCAACATCCAGAACATTGACGTCAATGCCATGGAAAAACACGCCAACCAGTACATCTCACAGCAGATCTTCAACATTCTGACGGCCCAGGCGGTCACCACCGACTACGACCAGAACTATTTCCGCCGCGCCGGCATCGACATCGGCGAAACCATTCGCCTGGACGCCAACGACCTGTTCATGAGCCTGGCCGGGCCGGTGGCGATTGCCTATGCCGAATCCGTGGTCCCGGAGACCCCACCGCCGTCGAATGACAAGTTCAAGGTGTTCGAAAAAGAACCGCAGCGCTTGAACATCGATGACCTGTTCTTCCGCTCCATCGACCTGCCCCACTTCAACAAGGTCACCCAGGCCATCGAAGGCATCAGCCTGCTGCCGATCGAATCCAAGCGCTATCGGGCGTCGCTGGAGCAGTACAAGAATTCCGGCTACGACGCGGCGGCCCTGCATGACCTGCACTTCTTCAAGAACTGCTCGTCGGTGGTGTCCATCGTCTCCCTGCCCAAGGACTACAAGCTGTCCTATATGGACCTGAACCGGCTCAAGACTCACCTCAACAGCCTGTTCCCCAACACCACCCTCAAGCGTTATGCATTGGTGATCGGTGCATCGGCCAACCTGTCGCTGACCACGCTGATCGCCAAGAGCCCGTGCCTGTCGGATGACTTCCTGACGTTGATCGTGGCCTTTATCAAACGCTGCTTTGCCCGCAACCCATACCGTTTCGACGAGACCCTGGACAACTCGATCCTGGACTTCATCATCCACGAAGACTTCGACGAGGACCGTATCGACGAGTTGCTCAACGAATTCGAAAACCCGGCGAAGATCCTCGATACCAACTGGTACGCGATCAAGCCGATGTATGAGAAAAAGTACCGCGAGCTGATCAATGACAAAGAGAAATTTGTCTCGATCAACGACATCCGTCTGTCGCGCGATTGCGTGAAGAAGGCGATCAAGTACTTGCGTGAGATCTACCGTCACAGGATTGGCAAGACTAAGGTGATCTCCTTGAACAACCATACGGGCAAGACCGCCTAGACCGAGGCGCGGCCATCGCAGGCAAGCCAGCTCCCACATTTTGAATGTATTCACACATCACAATGTGGGAGCGGGCTTGCCTGCGAAAGCGGTCTGCCAGGCGACAAATATCCACAACCTTGCCACACCAAGAAACAATTCCCCGAGCCATTCGCGGCCCGCAAAACTGTTCCCATGACGTTTACGTCACCCTCGCCTGTGACCTTTCTTCACGGCCAGTTGCCATCATGGTGAAAGCGGTTACTCCGCTACACACTTCTAACCGGGTAAAACGCGCACCATTTCGGTGCCATCACTTAATTCGATGCCCTTTCCTGGATCAGAATCCACGGTGAAACCACCACCGCCCACAGGTTCGGATCACGCTCCAGCAAGTCCAACGCCCGCGTCGCAGACACTTCGCCAAGGCTCCCCGAGGCCAGCCAGGCGGCCACTTTGTCACGATTGTCTTCGGCCATGCCCTCGGCGGCCTCGATCAAATCCAGGCCAGCCTCGACCCACAATAGGGCACCCTTGGCGAAGAACGGCTCAAGCTCCTTCCAGGAAATTTCCGCGGTTTCGCCGAGCAGCTTGGCATAGAGGGTGCTAGGTTCTTGCGTCATGGGAACTCACCTGAGGAAAAAATCGGCGCAATGATACCGTCGAGACTTCCCCAGAAAAACCCAGTAGCAATTGAGGCACCGATTGAAAGTGTCAGGAATGCCAAGGATTGCCCGAAACTCTGGCATAAGCCCGCCGCAATTCTGTCTTTTTCTTTCATTTAAGCGACACGCCCGGCGTTTGCCCCCAGTTGCCAGCTTTTCAAGCGATCAACCGGCGCTCTACACTGTACCGGTACAGTTGCCAGGCCGCCGCCGGGGGGATATCCGAGATATCTGATCCGGTTCTGCAGCTCACAAGGCCGCTAGAACTATAAAAAATACAACAGTAAGAGTGGAGCACTATGAATAAGGCTACTAAGCAGATTTCCAAACTGTTTGCCGCTATGGTCCTGGCTGGGGTTGCCAGCCATTCGTTCGCAGCTGACACCATCAAGATCGGTATTGCCGGCCCCAAGACCGGCCCTGTGACCCAGTACGGCGACATGCAGTTCATGGGCGCCAAGCAAGCCATCAAGGACATCAACGCCAAAGGCGGTGTCAACGGCAAGATGCTCGAAGCCAAGGAATACGACGACGCTTGCGATCCTAAACAAGCCGTTGCCGTAGCCAACAAAGTGGTCAACGACGGCGTCAAGTTCGTGGTCGGCCACCTCTGCTCCAGCTCCACTCAACCCGCTACCGATATCTACGAAGACGAAGGTGTGATCATGATCACGCCGGCTGCCACCAGCCCGGATATCACCGCCCGTGGCTACAAGCTGATCTTCCGTACCATCGGCCTGGACAGCGCCCAGGGCCCTGCGGCCGGCAACTACATCGCCGACCACGTCAAGCCGAAGGTCGTCGCAGTACTGCACGACAAGCAACAATACGGTGAAGGCATCGCATCTGCCGTGAAGAAGACCCTGGAAGAAAAAGGCGTGAAAGTCGCCGTCTTCGAAGGCCTGAACGCCGGCGACAAGGACTTCTCCTCGATTATCCAGAAGCTCAAGCAAGCCAACGTCGACTTCGTCTACTACGGCGGCTACCACCCAGAACTGGGCCTGATCCTGCGCCAGTCCCAGGAAAAAGGCCTGAAAGCCAAGTTCATGGGCCCGGAAGGCGTCGGCAACGACTCCATCTCGCAAATCGCCCAGAAAGCCTCCGAAGGCCTGCTGGTCACCCTGCCGAAATCCTTCGACGCCGACCCTGCCAACAAGGCAATCGTCGACGCACTCAAGGCTGACGGCAAAGACCCAAGCGGCCCGTTCGTGTTCCCAGCCTACTCGGCAGTTGAAATCATCGCTGGCGGCATCACTGCCGCGAAAAGCGAAGACACCACCAAAGTGGCCGAGGCCATCCACGCAGGCACCTTCAAGACCCCGACCGGCGACCTGAGCTTCGATGCCAAGGGCGACCTGAAGGACTTCAAGTTCGTGGTCTACGAATGGCACTTCGGTCAACCAAAAACCGAAGTTTCCCCTCAGTAAGCCAGGCGTTACTGGACAACAAGCCCACTGTGCAAGCAGTGGGTTTTGTTTTACGAGGTTTATGGGCCACGCACCCGCGATCCGGGCGCTGGTTCACCTGAAAATCTTAAAACCGTCACCAGCGGTTCGCTGGCAAATGCTTGGTGCAAATGTGCTCACAGAACACAGCACCGGGCTGGAAGATGACTCCACCAGTGAAATGCGTATCGGGTTTTTAGGAGCGCTGTAATGCCTGAGATCTATCATTTTTTCCAACAGCTGGTTAATGGCCTGACCATTGGCAGCACCTATGCCTTGATAGCCATTGGCTACACAATGGTTTACGGCATCATTGGAATGATCAACTTCGCCCACGGCGAGGTGTACATGATTGGTTCCTACGTGGCCTTCATTGCCATTGCCGGGCTGGCCATGATGGGTATCCACTCCCTGCCGCTGTTGATGACTGCCGCGTTCCTTGCGTCAATCGTCGTAACCAGTGCCTACGGCTACAGTATCGAACGCGTTGCGTACCGCCCCTTGCGTGGCAGCAACCGCCTGATCCCGTTGATTTCCGCCATCGGCATGTCGATTTTCCTGCAGAACACCGTATTGCTGTCCCAGGACTCCAAGGACAAGTCCATTCCCAACCTGATCCCGGGGAGTATTTCCTTCGGCCCAGGTGGCGCACAAGAAGTGCTGATTTCCTACATGCAGATCCTGGTCTTCGTCGTCACCCTGGTGGCGATGCTGGGCCTGACCCTGTTCATCTCCCGCTCCCGTCTGGGGCGCGCCTGCCGGGCCTGTGCCGAAGACATCAAGATGGCCAACCTGCTGGGCATCAACACCAACAACATCATCGCCCTGACCTTCGTCATCGGTGCCGCACTGGCCGCTGTCGCCGCCGTGTTGCTGAGCATGCAGTATGGCGTGATCAACCCCAACGCCGGTTTCCTGGTGGGCCTCAAGGCCTTCACTGCGGCGGTCCTGGGCGGCATCGGCAGTATTCCGGGCGCCATGCTCGGTGGGCTGGTGCTGGGTGTGGCCGAAGCCTTTGGGGCCGATATCTTCGGCGACCAGTACAAGGACGTGGTGGCCTTCGGTCTATTGGTTCTGGTGCTGTTATTCCGGCCGACCGGCATCCTGGGCCGTCCGGAGGTTGAGAAAGTATGAGCAGATATCTTAAATCGGCGTTTTTCAGCGCCTTGCTGGTATGGGCCGTGGCCTTTCCGGTACTCGGGCTCAAGTTGAGCATTGTCGGGATCAACCTTGAAGTACACGGCACCGGGCCAGTAACCCTGACCATCATTGCCCTGTGCTCGGTGCTGATGTTCCTGCGGGTGCTGTTCACCCAGCAGGTCGGGGCGCTGCTCAAGTCCAATCGTGGCCCGCTGGTATCGCCCAAGGTCAGCCAGTTCCTGACCCTGCCGCGCACCCAGCGCTACATCATCATCGGCCTGATCGTGGCCGCGTTGATCTGGCCATTCTTCGGCTCCCGAGGTGCGGTGGATATCGCCACCCTGATCCTGATCTACGTGCTGCTGGGCCTGGGCCTGAACATCGTGGTGGGCCTGGCCGGCCTGCTCGACCTGGGGTATGTGGGCTTCTACGCGGTGGGTGCCTACACCTACGCGCTGCTCTCGCATTACCTGGGCTGGAGCTTCTGGATCTGCCTGCCACTGGCGGGCATGGCGGCGGCAACGTTCGGCTTCCTGCTGGGCTTCCCGGTGTTGCGCCTACGTGGTGACTACCTCGCCATCGTGACCCTGGGTTTTGGTGAGATCATCCGTCTGTTCCTGCGTAACCTCACCGACATCACCGGCGGCCCCAACGGCATCAGCAGCATTCCCAAGCCGACGTTCTTCGGCTTGTCGTTTGATCGCTCCGCAGCAGAAGGCATGCAGACCTTCCACGAGTACTTCGGGATTGCCTACAACCCGGTGAGCAAGGTGGTGTTCCTGTATCTGGTCGCCCTGTTGCTGGCCCTGGCCGCGCTGTTCGTGATCAACCGCCTGCTGCGCATGCCGATCGGGCGTGCCTGGGAAGCATTGCGTGAAGACGAAATCGCCTGCCGTGCGCTGGGCCTGAACCCGACCGTCATCAAGCTCTCGGCCTTCACCCTGGGCGCCGCGTTCGCCGGTTTTGCCGGTAGCTTCTTCGCCGCGCGCCAAGGCCTGGTGACGCCGGAGTCGTTCACCTTCATCGAGTCGGCAATCATCCTCGCCATCGTGGTATTGGGTGGCATGGGCTCGCAGTTGGGCGTGATCCTCGCAGCCATCGTGATGATCCTGTTGCCGGAACTGATGCGTGAGTTCAGCGAATACCGCATGTTGATGTTCGGCGCCATGATGGTGCTGATGATGATCTGGCGCCCGCAAGGCCTGCTGCCCATGCAACGTCCACATATGGAGCTGCGCAAATGAGCCGCGAGATCCTGAAAGTCGAAAACCTGAGCATGCGCTTCGGCGGCCTGCTGGCGGTCAATGGCGTGGCCCTGACCGTGAAAGAGAAGCAGGTTGTAGCGCTGATCGGCCCCAACGGCGCCGGCAAGACCACGGTGTTCAACTGCCTGACCGGCTTCTACAAGCCGGCCGGTGGCAGCATCCTGCTGGACGGCCAGCCGATCCAGGGCCTGGCCGGTCACGAGATCGCCCGCAAGGGTGTAGTGCGGACCTTCCAGAACGTGCGGTTGTTCAAGGACATGACCGCGGTGGAAAACCTGCTGATCGCCCAGCACCGCCACCTGAACACCAACTTCTTCGCGGGCCTGTTCAAGACCCCGGCGTTCCGCAAGAGCGAGCGCGAGGCCATGGAGTACGCCGCGTACTGGCTGGACAAGGTCAACCTCACCGAGTTTGCCAACCGGCCGGCCGGCACCCTGGCCTATGGTCAGCAACGTCGCCTGGAAATCGCCCGCTGCATGATGACCCGCCCGCGGATCCTCATGCTCGACGAACCGGCTGCGGGTCTCAACCCCAAGGAAACCGAAGACCTCAAGGCGTTGATCGGTGTGCTGCGTGAAGAAAACAACGCCACCGTGCTGCTGATCGAACACGACATGAAACTGGTCATGAGTATTTCCGACCATATCGTCGTGATCAACCAGGGTACGCCGTTGGCCAACGGGACGCCGGAGCAGATCCGCGACAACCCGCAAGTGATCAAAGCCTATTTGGGGGAAGCGTAAATGCTGCAATTCGAAAACGTTTCCACTTTCTACGGCAAGATCCAGGCCCTGCATGACGTCAACGTGGAAGTGCGCCAGGGCGAGATCGTCACCCTGATCGGCGCCAACGGTGCCGGCAAATCCACCTTGCTGATGACCTTGTGCGGTTCGCCCCAGGCTCACAGCGGCAGCATCCGCTACATGGGTGAGGAACTGGTGGGCCAGCATTCAGCGGCGATCATGCGCAAAAGCATTGCTGTGGTTCCGGAAGGCCGTCGGGTGTTTGCCCGCCTGACCGTGGAAGAGAACCTGGCCATGGGTGGGTTCTTTACCGACAAGGGCGACTACCAGGAGCAGATGGACAAGGTGCTGCACCTGTTCCCTCGGCTCAAGGAGCGTTTCAGCCAGCGCGGCGGCACCATGTCCGGTGGCGAACAGCAAATGCTCGCCATCGGCCGTGCGCTGATGAGCAAGCCCAAGCTGCTGCTGTTGGACGAACCTTCCCTGGGCCTGGCCCCGATCATCATCCAGCAGATCTTCGATATCATCGAACAACTGCGCAAGGACGGTGTGACGGTGTTTTTGGTGGAACAAAACGCCAACCAGGCATTGAAGATTGCAGACCGTGCCTATGTGCTGGAAAACGGCCGGGTAGTGATGCAGGGCAGCGGCGAACAACTGCTGACCGATCCGAAAGTGCGCGAGGCTTACCTGGGCGGCTAAAAACGGTTGCTGGATAAACCGGGTCTAACTGTGGGAGCGGGCTTGCCCGCGATGGCGAAGTGTCAGTGCCGGATGTATTGGCTGACACTCTGCTATCGCGGGCAAGCCCGCTCCCACAGTTGCTTTGTGTGGTCCGATAAATTTGCGTTGTTTTAAATTTTCTTCGATCCCCTTGTAACAATCCCCTCCCCCCTTTCTCTAGTGGGGTAAGCAAGCACAAACGCTTCCTTACCTACCTCACTGCTGGAGAAACACCATGACCACCCGTTCACTGTCCGCCGCCACCCTCGTCCTGGCCCTGGGTTCTGCCTTGAGCCTGAGCACCTTGACCACTGTTGCCCATGCTGACGACGCGAAGATGGAAAAATGCTTTGGCGTCGCCCTCAAAGGCAAGAACGACTGCGCCGCAGGCGCCGGCACCACCTGTGCGGGCACCTCGAAAACCGACTACCAGGCCAACGCCTGGAATCTGGTCCCTGAAGGCACCTGCGTGAAGATGGAAAGCAAAACCTCGCCAACCGGCTTTGGTCAATTGGAAGCCTTCAAGGCCAAGTCCTGAATCCCCCGCCTGAGTACTGACGATGACGCTTTCATCCCTACCCAATGTCGCCCAGGCTCAGGCGCCCGGCCTTCCACGCCGGGCCGGGCTGGGACTCAAGAGCGAGCACTTGGCAGAAGTGCTTGCGACCCTGCCCGATATTGGCTTTTTTGAAGTCCACGCCGAAAACTACATGGTGGCCGGCGGGCCTTTTCATCACTACCTGGGATTGATCCGCGAACAGTACCCGCTGTCGCTGCACGGGGTTGGCCTGTCCATCGGCGGCGAAGGTCCGCTGAACCACGTCCACCTTGCGCGCCTGGCGGTACTGATCGAACGCTATCAGCCCCAATCCTTTTCCGAACACCTGGCCTGGTCCAGCCACGGCCCGGTGTTTCTCAACGACCTGCTGCCCCTGGCCTATGACGACGCGGCCCTCAAGCGGGTGTGCGAACACATTGACCAGGTACAAACCACCCTCAAGCGACGTATGTTGCTGGAGAACCCGTCGACCTACCTGCAGTTCCAACGCTCCACCCTGGATGAAACCGACTTCATCAGCGAAGTCATCCGGCGCACTGGTTGCGGTTTGCTGCTGGACGTGAACAATGTGTACGTGTCCTGCATCAATCATCAGCAGGATCCATTGGCTTACCTTGACGCCTTGCCATTGCACGCCGTGGGTGAAATTCATCTGGCAGGCTTTGCCGAAGACGCTGACAACCTTGGCGACCGCCTGCTGATTGATGATCACGGTGCGCCCATCGACAACGCCGTATGGCACCTGTATCAGCAGGCACTGCAACGGGTCGGGCCGGTGGCCACGCTGATTGAGCGTGACAACGATGTACCGGCTCTACACGTATTACAGGCTGAGGTACAGCAAGCCGACCGGCACCTGCTGGCCGTGGCGGTGCACTCATGAATCTGCAGGAGGATTTTGCCAAGGCTCTCCTGGCGCCAGACCAGCCCTGCCCCGATGGCCTGTTCAGCAACAATGGCGCCGATCCCGCCAGTCGTTTTGCGGTGTACCGCAACAACGTCCACAGTTCGTTGATCAACGCCCTGCTCGACAGCTACCCCGTGACCCGGCAACTGGTGGGCGATGGGTTTTTCCGGGCCATGGCCGGGCTGTACGTCCAGGCGTATCCGCCCACCAGCCCACTGCTCAACGAGTACGGCAGTGACTTGGCCGACTTTATCCAGGGGTTCGCCCCCGCCGCCACTGTGCCGTACCTGGCCGACGTCGCTCGGCTGGAGCGCTTGCGGGTCAATGCGTATCACGCCGCCGACACCCCTGTCGCTGACCCACATGCCGTCATCAATCAACTGCAACAACTCCCCAGCCTGGGCAGCGTAAGCCTGCAATTGCATCCATCCGTTGCCACCCTGCAATCGAACTATGCCGTGGTGGCGTTATGGGCCGCGCATCAAACCACCGATAGCGTCGCCAGCCTTGATCCATGGCATGGGCAAAGTGCGCTGGTCCTGCGCAACGGCCTGGAAGTCGAAGTGTTCTGCATCGACGCCGGTTGCGTGACGTTTATCAACAGCCTGAACAACGCCTGGCCTCTGGAAATGGCGGTGGCCTATGCCCTGGATGCGTCCAGCGAATTTGACCTGCACCAATGCCTGGGGCTGCTGATCAGCCACCGCGCCATCACCCATATCAAGGTACAACCATGAACACTACCGCCCCGAGTCTGATTGCACGCGTCATTCAAACCTTCGAGAAAATCCCCTACAGCCTGATTGCCCTTGTCGCACGCTTTTCCATTGCGGCGGTGTTCTGGAAATCCGGCCAGACCAAAGTCCAGGGGTTTGCCGTCGATCTGGTAGACGGCACCTTCGAACTCGGCGTACCCCACCTAGCCAACTCCACCGTGCCGTTGTTTCAAAGTGAATACCGGATACCGTTTGTGCCGGCAGAAGTGGCCGCGTACCTGGCCACGTTCGCCGAGCATTTTTTCCCGATCCTGATTTTACTGGGGCTTGCCACGCGTTTTTCAGCCCTGGCGCTACTGGGCATGACGCTGGTGATTCAGCTGTTTGTCTACCCCGACGCGTACCCGACCCACGGCACCTGGATCGCGTTGCTACTGGTGTTGATGGCCAAGGGGCCAGGACGGGTATCGATTGATCACTGGATTGCCCGGCGCTGGCGCTAAAGCCGGTCCAGTGCCTCACCATTGCGCTTGAACCAGCCCACCAGGTAATCGGCCAGCACCTGGGTACGACGTGGTAGCCCGCCCTGATACGGATGGACCAGGTACATCGGCATGCTGCGGGTCTGATAATCACGCAGGAGCCAACGAAGCCGGCCGTCAGCCAATTCCATCTGCAACAGATAGGATGGCAGCCGGGCGATACCGGCCCCCACCAGTGCGGCCTTTTTCAGCAGGTTGTAGTGGTTGGAGGCAAAGGTGCCATCCACCCGCACCCGCAACAACTCGTGCTGCTGGTGATACAACCACTCCTCGCGCCCGCTGTAGTGGCTGTTGAGCAAGCAGCGGTGGCCAACCAGGTCGGCCGGCGTCAGCGGCTCACCGTATTGCTCCAGATAGGCCGGGCTGGCACAGGTCATTTCATGCCAGGCCAACAGGGGCTTGGCGACCAGTCGCTCATCGTTGGCCACCTCTGAACGCACCGCCAGGTCAAAACCGTCCCGGGCCAGGTCGCGATAGCTGTTGTTGAGATCCAACTCGATCTGCACCTGCGGATAGCGCCTGGAAAAATCCAGCAACAGGCCATCGAAAAAAGTCTCACCCAAAGACACCGGAACCGTCATACGCACAGGCCCGGCCAAATCGTCCTTGAGCCGCGCCAATGCCTGTCGGGCACGCTCGACCTGAATCACCAGCCCCTGCGCCTGGGGCAACAGCGCAGCACCCGCGGCCGTCAGGCTGAGTCGCCGGGTCGTGCGGTGCAACAACACCACCGAAAACTGCGCCTCCAACTGGCTGATGCGCTTGGACAACTGGCCCTTGCTGCAGCCCAATTGCTGGGCTGCCAGGGTAAAGCTGCCGGCTTCGATCAACACCGCAAACGCCGCCAGATCATCCATTTCGCTCATGGATTGTTTCCATTTGAAAACCAAAGGTTGCCTATTAGTGCGCTTATCCGCAGAAAAAACCACTCTAGACTCAAGGCTCATCTGAGTATCTGGAGGAACGACACCATGAAAATCCTGTTGATTGGCGCCAGCGGCACCATCGGTTCTGCAGTCAAGGCCGAGCTGTCCCAGCGTCATGAAGTGATCACTATTGGCCGCAAGAGCGGCGACTTTCAGGTCGATATCAGCGACAGCGCGTCGATCCGCCAATTGTTTGCGCAAACCGGCAAGTTCGATGCCCTGGTGTGCGCCGCCGGCAGCGTCAACTTCGTGCCCCTGGGCGAAATGGACGCCAGCCACTTCGACCTCGGCCTGCAAGACAAGCTGATGGGCCAGGTCAACCTGCTGCTGATCGGCCGCGAGTTTGCCAACGACGGTGCGTCGTTCACCTTCACCAGCGGCATCCTCAACCGCGATCCGATCCGCACCGGCGCTTCCGCCGCGCTGGTCAATGGCGCCATAGATGCCTTCGTGAAGGCTGCGGCGATTGAGTTGCCTCGGGGTCTGCGTATCAATTCGATCAGCCCGAACGTGCTGGTAGAGGCCATGGGCAGCTATGCCCCTTATTTCCGGGGGTTCAAGCCGGTGCCTGCGACGGATGTGGCATTGGCCTACGCCAAAAGTGTGGAAGGCCTGCAGACCGGACAGACTTACATCGTAGGCTGAACGGCAACCCCACAAGCGTCACTTGAGCAGCGACGGCATCATCTCTAGCAACTGATGCCTGGGAATGGAAAACCTCAAGCCTGGACCGTTGAGTACACCCTGGACTGTCGTCGTACTCAGCGGCCGACCATTGACGTACAGCGTCATTTGTTTGTGCATGGCCGACAGGGTCAACGCTTTCGTCCGTGCCCGGGCATCAGGCGTCAGCGTCACCTGCACATCGATGGACTCGGGTTGAAGCGCATGGGCTTTTTTCAGGGTCAACGTCATCTCGGTGAAGTCTGTCTCTGAGGTGTAGAACAGTTTGGCCGGCGGTTCGGCCCAGGCCAGAGGTGTCATCCAGGCCAAGGCGAAAAGCCCCCATCGAATAGTCATACGAATGCTCCTTGTCAAAGGCTTGAACCTGACACAAGACTCGTGCAACAGCCATGGGGAAAGGCTTAACTTCAGGTTTCAAGTAGTCATTAAAATGCTGAAACCTAATAGGTGTACATCATCGGCTTGTGATGCAGCGCCAGCCTGCGTAACGTGGCGACACTTATCAGGAGACCCGATAATGCTTGCCGCCCGTATCCTTGCTCTGTTTGCTCTGTTTGCCCTGCTGCCCCTGTTCGCCGCCTGCCAGGTGTTTGAACGCGATCCGGCCACACCCTCCACCGCGGGCCTGACTCGCATGCAAGGCGAGTTGACGGCCATCGGCGACAAGTTGCTGTTCCAGCCCTGTAACGACCAGCGCAACTACGTGGTCAACGATACCGGCGGCACCAGCATCCTCCAGGAAGCAGCGTCCCTGGCCGGCCAGCAAGGGGCATTGTTTGCCGACTTGCGCGGCAAGTTCTCCGGGGTCGCCAGCGGCACCCAGGGCCAGGTGGAGTTGCAACAGCTGTACCGCGTCGAACGCTCGACCTCGGCCTGTGACGACCCGGACTTCAAGCGCATGATCCTGCGCGCCAATGGCCACAAGCCGGCCTGGGCACTGAACGTCACCAACAAGGGCATGGTCCTGCAACGTGAAGGCCAGCCCCCCTTGCCGGTGCCTTATGTGGAAGAGCAACTGGGTGATGGCCGCTTCAACCTCACCACCGAAGCCAACGGCCAGCAGATTGAACTGTGGGTCGCGCCCCAGCGCTGCATCGACAGCGTCAGCGGCAGCCTGCAACACATGAGCGCCGAACTTCGGATCAACGGTCAGGTGCAGCGTGGCTGCGCGGCATTTGGCGGCTCACGGGACGACTGATTCGGCCCTGCGCTGTTTTAGCATGACGGGAAAGCGCCGTTGGGGCTTATAATCGCCGGTTTGCAAAACCGCCGGCCCTACCAAACGCCGCATATCGGATCCTGTCATGCTACGAATCACCGAACTCAAGCTGCCCATCGACCATCCCGAAGAAGACCTGCGGCCTGCCATCGTGCAGCGCCTGGGCATCGCCAGTGATGATCTGCTCGATTTCACCCTGTTCAAACGCAGCTACGACGCGCGCAAGAAATCGTCGGAGCTGTGCTTCATCTACACCGTCGACCTTGAGGTCAAGGGTGAAGCCGCCCTGCTGCTCAAGTTCGCCGACGACCGCAATATCAATGCCGCGCCCGATGTCAGCTACAAGGTCGTGGGCCAGGCCCCGGCCGGCCTGAGCGAGCGGCCCATCGTTGTCGGTTTCGGCCCTTGCGGGATCTTTGCCGGGTTGCTGCTGGCGCAGATGGGTTTCAAGCCGATCATCCTCGAACGCGGCCGCGAAGTGCGCCAGCGCACCAAGGACACCTGGGGCCTGTGGCGCAAAAGCGTACTCAATCCCGAGTCCAACGTGCAGTTCGGCGAGGGCGGCGCCGGGACCTTTTCCGACGGCAAGCTCTACAGCCAGATCAAGGACCCGAAATTCCACGGGCGCAAGGTCTTGCATGAGTTCGTCAAGGCCGGCGCGCCGGATGAAATCCTCTACGTCAGCAAACCGCACATCGGCACCTTCCGCCTGACCGGCGTGGTGGAAAACATGCGCCAGCAGATCATCGCCCTGGGCGGTGAGGTGCGTTTCGAACAGCGGGTCACCGACGTGCTGATCGAAGATGGCCAGTTGAATGGCGTGGTGGTCGAGGGTGGCGAGCAGATCCTCTCCAAGCACGTGATCCTTGCTCTCGGCCACAGCGCCCGCGACACTTTCCGCATGCTCCACGGTCGTGGCGTGTACATGGAAGCCAAGCCGTTTTCGGTGGGTTTTCGCATCGAACACCCACAATCGCTGATCGACGCCGCACGCCTGGGCAAGTATGCCGGGCACCCGAAACTGGGCGCAGCCGACTACAAGTTGGTGCACCACGCCAAGAACGGCCGTTCGGTGTACAGCTTCTGCATGTGCCCGGGCGGTACGGTGGTGGCGGCCACCTCCGAGCCGAATCGGGTCGTGACCAATGGCATGAGCCAGTACTCGCGTAACGAACGCAATGCCAACTCTGGGATCGTGGTCGGTATCACCCCGGAAGTGGACTATCCGGGCGGCCCGCTGGCCGGGATCGAGTTGCAGGAGCGCCTGGAATCCCACGCGTTCATCCTTGGCGGCAGCAACTACGAAGCGCCGGCGCAACTGGTCGGTGATTTCATCGCCGGCAAGCCGTCCACCACCATTGGCACTGTAGAACCGTCCTACAAGCCAGGTGTAGCCCTCGGTGATTTGGCCCTGGCCTTGCCAGACTTTGCCATCGAGGCCATCCGCGAAGCGCTGCCGGCCTTTGAGAAGCAGATCAAGGGCTACTCGCTGCATGACGCAGTACTGACCGGGATCGAGACTCGCACCTCGTCGCCGCTGCGGATCACCCGTGACGCGTCGATGCAGAGTTTGAATGTCAAAGGCCTGTTCCCGGCCGGCGAAGGCGCCGGTTACGCCGGTGGGATCCTGTCGGCAGGCGTTGACGGGATTCGGATTGCCGAAGCCGTGGCGCGCAACATCCTCGGTATCGAGGCCTGACAGTTCACTCGTAAACGACCCCTCTCTATTGTGGGAGCCGGGCTTGCCCGGCTCCCACAATGGTTTCCATACACAGGTTTTAGATATTGGCGCGCAGGACGCTGTCCGGCAATGGCTCGCCCCGCTCGACAGTGGCAGCCACCGCGTCAATCAGCTCTTCCAGTTCATACCCCTGCCCGACCAGCCACGCATCGTCGTAATAGGTCGTGGCATAACGCTCGCCCCCATCACACAGAATCGCCACGATAGACCCCGACTCCCCTGCCGCCTGCATCTGCTGCGCGGCAATCAATGCGCCAATCAGGTTGGTGCCGCTGGAACCCCCGACCCGCCGTCCCAAGCGTTGCGCCAGATAATGCATGGCCGCCAGCGACAAGGCATCCGGCACCTTGACCATCGCATCGATCACCTTGGGCAGGAACGACGCCTCTACCCGTGGCCGGCCGATGCCCTCGATCCGCGAACCGCAGTCCAGGCGCAAGCTGGCATCACCGCTCTGGTAGTACTCAAAGAACACCGAACGCTCGGCGTCGGCGCACAACACCCGGGTGCAATGCTGGCGATAACGCACATAACGCCCGAGGGTTGCGGTGGTACCGCCGGTACCCGGGCTGGAAATCAGCCAGCTCGGCTCTGGATGCCGCTCGAAGCGCAACTGCTGGAAGATCGATTCGGCAATATTGTTGTTCGCCCGCCAGTCAGTGGCCCGTTCGGCGTAGGTGAACTGATCCATGAAGTGCCCGCCGCTTTCCTGCGCCAGGCGCTCGGATTCGGCGTAGATCTGCGTGGGATCTTGCACCAGGTGGCTCTTGCCGCCGTAAAAGGCGATCTGCGCAATCTTTTCCTGGGAGGTGGTGGCCGGCATCACCGCAATGAACGGCAGGCCCAACAAGCGCGCAAAGTACGCCTCGGAGATCGCCGTCGATCCGCTGGAGGCTTCGATCACTGGCGCGCCCGGCTTGAGCCAGCCATTGCACAGGGCATACAGGAACAAGGAACGGGCCAGCCGGTGCTTCAGGCTCCCGGTGGGGTGGCTGGACTCGTCCTTGAAATACAACTCGATCCCCGGCAAACCCGGCAACGGTAGTGGGATCAGGTGGGTGTCGGCGCTGCGCTGGAAGTCCGCTTCAATAATGCGGATGGCCTCTCGGGCCCACGGACGGTGGTCGCTCATGCTCAAGTTCCATTAAGTTTTCAGGCTTGATCTTAGGGTGTTTCCTACACTGCACACAGATACAGTCATGACTCAATTCGATACATAATTGCCAGGCTTTGACGCAATCCATACAACGGCGCTTTTATATAACAAAAAAGAATATAACTTTTGTTTTAACAACTAACAGTACGGGTTAGGGTACGCCCCTATTGAACTTTGATTGGAGAGCATCCCTTGCCTCTGCGTAGCACGTTTACCCGTTTCTTCCAGCTCGAAGCGGCCAGCGGTCTGTTACTGATCGCTGCAGCCGCCTTGGCCCTGATCATCAACAATTCGCCGCTGTCCTCGTTCTATAACAGCTTTCTTGAAGTGCCCGTCGCCGTCCAGATCGGCGCCCTGCAAATCGCCAAGCCCTCGCTGCTGTGGATCAATGATGGCCTGATGGCCCTGTTCTTCCTGCTGATCGGCCTGGAGGTCAAGCGCGAGTTGCTCGACGGCCACCTGTCCAAACCTTCCCAGGTTGTGCTGCCAGGCGCTGCGGCCATTGGCGGCATGGTGGTGCCGGCGCTGATCTACTGGGCGCTGAACAAGGATAACCCGGCCGCCCTGGGCGGCTGGGCCATCCCGATGGCCACCGATATCGCCTTTGCCCTCGGGGTATTGGCGCTGCTGGGCAAGCGTGTACCGGTGTCGCTGAAACTGTTCCTGATGACCCTGGCGATCATCGATGACCTGGGCGCCATCATCGTCATCGCGATTTTCTACTCCGGCGACCTGTCCACCGCGTCGCTGGCAGGTGCCGGCGCCTGTCTTGTCGCCTTGATCGCCATGAACCGCCTGGGGGTGGTGAAGCTCGGGCCGTATCTGATCATCGGCCTGATCCTGTGGGTCTGCGTACTCAAGAGCGGTGTTCACGCGACCCTGGCTGGCGTCACCCTGGCGTTCTGCATTCCGCTGCGCACCAAGAACGCCGAGCCGTCGCCCCTGCTGGGACTGGAACATGCCCTGCATCCCTGGGTGGCGTACGGCATCCTGCCACTGTTCGCCTTTGCCAACGCCGGCGTATCCCTGACGGGCGTCAACCTGGAGAGCTTCACCCACCATGTACCAATGGGTATCGCCGCAGGCCTGCTGGTGGGCAAGACCGTCGGTGTGTATGGCCTGACCTGGCTCGCGGTGAAAACCGGCCTTGCGGCCCTGCCGACCGGCGCCAATTGGGGCCAGGTCATGGGCGTGGCCATCCTGTGTGGCATTGGCTTTACCATGAGCCTGTTTGTCGGCTCGCTGGCGTTCGTGCCGGGCAGTAGCGAATATGCCGGGATGGACCGGATGGGCATTCTCACCGGATCGATCCTGGCGGCACTGATTGGTTATGCCGTGACGGCGATGGCCAGTCGCAAGCAGGCGCCGGTCAACGCGTAATGCGCTCTTGCACGCTCAAAGACTGAGCACGCAATAAAAAACCCCGCCCGGTCACCCGGTCGGGGTTTTTCTTTTACCGCCTGCCAACCCTTAACGGGTAACGCGGCTGGTCCCATCAACGGTCATGATGCGCACGCGGTCGCCGATGCGGAAGATTTCGTTTTCCTGCACAGCCTGGACGTAGGCGCGCATGCTGCCGTCGTCTTCGCGTACGGTGATTTCAACACCCTGGGTGCGGGTCAGGCCTTCTTCGGTGGCCGAGCCCAGCAGGCCGCCAGCCACGGCGCCGATAACGGCCGTCACGATGCTGCCACGACCGCCACCGATGGCACTACCGCCCACACCACCGATAACTGCACCCGCTGCGCCACCGATTGGGGTCTTGGTGCCTTCGATCTTGACCGGACGCAGGGACTCGATGGTGCCCATGCGCACGCTCTGTACACGACGGGCTTCGTCACGGGAGTACGAGTCGCCGGTCAGGCTGGAGGCGCAGCCACCCAGCAGCAATGACATGGTGGTAAAGCAGGCAACCAGCAGAACAGACTTACGCATAGCATCAACTCCAAAGGACATATCTTTATTAGACTCCGCTGCTTGACGCCTGTCACGACACGGCCCGGAGAAAATTGCTTTCATTCAGCCCCAGTACAGACAGGCTGTATCGCGAAAATCGACGAACGGTAGCACCTGCACCCAGACAAGGAATTTCATGGACTACTTCATTATTGTAGCGACTACCGCCGCCGGCCTGTATTTCCACTGGTGGCTGTACCGACGGATCAAGCGCTGGATAGACCGCGACCTTGCGTTGTCCCTGGCAGGAGACGATCAGCGCAAGCGTATCTATATGCTGCAACAGTTGGACCGCGCCAAGGTTGAGAAGGTCAAGCGTAAGGATTTGCCGCAGTGGCTGGAGGATGCAGCCCGGCAATATGTGGTCAACGCCACAGAGTAGAAGCTTCTTAGTGAAGGACGTGTAGGAGCCCGCTTGCCGGCGCCTACACGTGTGATGTCTTCAGGGCGCCAGTCGCTCGCGGGTCCAGTCGGCCCCCTGCAAACGATAGTTCAAGCGATCATGCAAACGGCTGGTTCTGCCCTGCCAGAACTCGATGCGCTCCGGCAGCAGGCGATAGCCGCCCCAATGCTCAGGGCAATCCGGCTGGGTATCGCTGAAGCGTTGCTCGGTGGCCTTGAGCAGGTCCTGCAACTCTTCGCGATCCCGAATCACCCGGCTCTGGGGTGATGCCCAGGCACCAATCCGGCTGCCCAGCGGACGCACCTGATAGTAGGCGTCCGACTCCTGGGGCGTGACCTTGACCACCCGGCCCTCGATGCGCACCTGGCGCTCCAGGGTCGGCCAGAAGAATGTCATGGCAGCAAAGGGGCGTGCCGCCAATTGCTCACCCTTGGCGCTCTGGTAGTTGGTAAAGAAGGTAAAACCCTGGGCGTCCAGGCCCTTGAGCAGCAGGATTCGGCAGTGCGGACGGCCCTCCTGGTCCACGGTCGCCAGGGTCATGGCGTTGGCCTCCACCGGTGGTTGCTCGGTCTTGACTGCATCGGCAAACCACTGGTGGAACAAGGCAAACGGCTCGTCCGGGGCCTGGGCCTCGCTCAAACCGTCCCGTGTGTAGTCACGGCGCATATCAGCCAGTGCCTGGGTCATGCGGCTTTATCCTTCTTGCTCAACTGCTCAGTTTTTTACCTGGTCGTTTGCTGCTACTTTTTTCGCAGGTGCTGCAGCCTTGGCGGCAACCGGCTTTTTCGCAGCGGGCTTGGCGGCCGTTTTTTTCGCGGCGGGCTTGGCGGCGGCCTTCTTGGCAGGTGCTTTCTTGGCGGCAGTGGCTTTCTTGGCGACCGGCGCTGGGGCAACTACGTCCTGTACCGCAACCAGTTCAGGCTTCGGCGGGTTTGGCGAGTTGTACTTGCTCAGCAGTGCCAGCATGGTGGTGCGCTGGGTGAACATGATTTCCATGCGACGGTTCAAGGCGCGGCCCTGGGTACTGTCGTTGGCGGCGCGAGGCATCAGGTCACCCATGCCACGCAACATCAGGCGATCCTGCTTCAAGCCACTGAGGCTGAAGATCGACGCAATGGACTGGGCACGTTCCTTGGTCAGGGGCTGGTTTTGTACGGTGTCGATGTGGCCCAGTACCAGCACGGCGGTCTTGGGATCGCTTTCAACGGCCTTGGCTACACGGGTGAACGGACCCAGGGTCACTGGCAGCAGCATCGCCGGGCGTTTCGGGTTGTAGGAGCCATCGACCGGGGCGATCACCACCAGCACGCTGTCGCGACGTTCCAGTTGCAGGTTGCTGCCTTTGATCGCTGCCCGCAGGCGCGGCTCATAGTCGTCCAGCCAGGCTTGGGTGATTTTCGGATCTGGCATCGGGATGTTGGTCACATCGACTTTGCTCAGGGGTTTTGGCTTGCTTTCGAACGGCCACCACCATTTGGTGCCGGTTTCAGTCTTCGCGACCACCGGGGCAGTCGTCGGGGCAGGTGTGGCCGCCTTCAGATCAGCCTTGAGGTCAGCCTTGAGGTCAGCCTTTGCATCAGCCGCCTTGGCATCGGTTTTGGCAGTAACATCCTTGGCCGCCGACTTGTCGAACCCGAATGCCCACCAATGCTCGCCAGACGCATCATTTTGTGGAGTTTGTGCACAGCCAGTAAGAGTGAGGCAGAGCGCCAGTGCCAAGGACTTGTTCGATAACATGAGATATCCACAAAATGAGAAAATACAGGGGTCTGAATGACCCGTTAAACAGACGCTTCACGAAGTTTAAAGTAACAATACTTTTCCAGCGCCTTTTGTAGGTGCCTTTTTAACAAAAAAACACCAGACAGCAAGCTATTTACAGACAACCGGCCAATATTCTTACCAACTTTTGCGCACGCGGGTCCATAAGTACATACGGCCCCAGAGTATTGGTCACAAAACCAAATGCTACATCATGTTCCGGATCGGCAAATCCCACCGAGCCTCCGGCTCCAGGATGCCCAAATGCACGTGGGCCAAGGCCAAACGTTGCATTGGGTACGCCAGGCTGATCCAACATGCAGCCCAGGCCAAAACGGGTTTGCGTCAATAAGGTTTTATCCGGCCCGATACTGTGCTCACGGGTCAATTGTTCAAGCATATCGGCTTCCAACAAACTTCCATCCAACAAACCACTATAAAAGCCGGCCAAACTGCGCGCATTGCCATGCCCATTTGCCGCAGGCTGCTGCATACGACGCCACTCGGGTTTGTTAGTGCTGGTTAGTATAGAAGGCGGATTGGTAAACGCCCGGGTGCTCATTGCCGCCGGCTCACGCAGGGTGACCTGCAACAAGCGCTGGGCTGCCTCATCGCCCATATTGCCTTTGCTCCTGGCAATGTGGGCTACACGATAAAACTCCTCGTCCGCCAACCCGACATGAAAGTCCAGGCCCAGCGGCCGGGCAACCCGGGCCACAATCGACTCTCCCGGCCCTCGCCCATCCGCGCGGCGCAGCAGCTCACCGACCAGCCAGCCATAGGTGATAGCAGCGTAACCATGGCCTTCACCGGGCGTCCACCAAGGGGCCTCGGCAGCCAGGGCCGCCGTCATCAAGGGCCAGTCATACAAGGCCTCGGCGGGCAATGTTTCGCGCAGCGCTGGTAACCCGGCCTGATGGCACAGCAGTTGGCGCAGGGTGATGCTTTCCTTGCCGGCAGCGGCAAATTCCGGCCAGTCGTTGGCAACCGGGGCGTCCAACTGCAATTTACCTTCGGCAACCAGTTGCAGAGCGGCAACGGCGGTGAATGTCTTGGTGCAGGAGAACAAGTTGGCGATGGTGTCGCTGTGCCACGCCTCGGCACCATCCTTATCGGCAGTGCCGGCCCACAGATCGAGGACGGTTTCGCCGCCAATCTGCACACACAGCGCCGCGCCGCGCTCCTGAGGGTCGTCAAACAGTGCGGCGAAGGCTTCACGCACCGCTTCGAATTGAAGCTCGTAATGACCCTGAATCTGCACCTGCATCCCCCTCGGAAAAGACCTACGTAAAGTGGCGCCCATTGTTCCAGTCATTACGGGGTTTGGGAACCCGCTGCCGCCTTGGCTTTTTCGGCCTCCCGGCCCAACTGCCGGATCGCCGCCAGGTTGCTTTTACGCACACTGTCGACGAAGCCCTGGAACGGCACGTCGGTGATCCCCACCAGGCCGAAGTGACCATTTTCACCGTCCAGCAAACGCCCGGTCACCGGCTGGTCGAGGTACTGGAACCAGTGCACGCCGACAATCGACGGCTCGGCCATGGCCTGTTTGAGGAAGGTCGCATAGGCCGGGCCGCGCGCCTCTTCCCTGGCCAATTGCGTCACACCGCCCCAGAACGGGCCACGGTCGGCCGAGCCAACGTTGAACTCGGTGATCAACACGGGTTTGTCCAGTGCGCGCAAGGCCGCAAAGTCGTAGCCGTCCTGAGGGGTCAGGGTGTACATATTGAAGCTCAACACATCGCAATATTGGGCGCAGGACGCCACGGCCTCCGGGGTACTGACCGCATAGCGGCCCCCCAGCAGCAACTGGTTGGGCGCATGCCATTTCAACGCATCGGAGATGGTCTTGAAGTAGGTGTCGGCGAAGGTTTTCTGGAAATACTGGAAGTCGGCCTCGATTTCCGGGTGCTCGGCGTTCGGAACCGGCGGTTCGAAACCTGGATCTTCCATCAATTCCCAGCCAGCCAGGTGGATGCCCCAGGCTTTGGAAAGGCCCTCTTCGTTGCGGTACTTGTCGCGCAGTTGCTTGAGGAACGCACGCTTGGCCGGGACATCCGTGGTCATGCGCAGGGTGCCGTAGGCCAAGGCGTAGCGGGATTTCGCATCGTCGCCGGGACCGGCCCACGCCAGCTCGTTATCGGCAAAGAAGCCAATCAACCAGGGATCGTCGCGATGGTCACGGGTGGCGATCGCCACGGCCCGCTCGGTGGCCATGGCAAAGCGCGGGTCGAAGGGGTCGGGCATGCCGCCCCACCAATCGATACCGGTGCTGATGCTGGTGTAGTCGCCAATGATCGACAGGGGCATGGTGTAAGGCACGCGATCAGCGTCACCCAATTGCGGGGCGCTCCAGTTGCCGACCGTGTTGAAACCCCAGGCTTGCAAGCGGTCCAGGGTGTGGCCGAGCCAGCGGGCCTGGTCGAAACCTTCGGTGCCATAAGTACGTTGCAGGTTGGCACCGTAGAAATCGTACCAGCGCCCCACATTAAAGCCGCGCCCCACATCGGCACCATTGCCACCACGGTTGTCGCCGCTGCCGTAATACTTGTCGAAGGGCTCATCCGCCTTGGGCAGTGCGCCAAACATCCATTCACGCCCCGCAACGTAAGTCTGGCTGTTGTCCGGGGTCACGGTGTTGACGCCCAGGGAGTAGAACGGATGCCCCAGCGGTGTCACCAGGTACCAGCGCCCGTCACGCTTCTGGGTGCGGAAGAAACCGCTGGCCTCAAAGGCCGGGCCCTTGGTGCTGCCGCCAAACTTGTCCAGGGCGGCCTTGTCATGTTCCGCAAGCCAGCCCTTGAGCTGTTGCTGCTCCTTGGCGGCAGCGGCTTTCAACTGCTCGTCGCTGCTGACTTTTTCCGGCCAGCGCGCACGGTTGGACTGCCCATAGGCATCGACCAGCTCACTGTAGGCGGCCTTGAGTACTGGTTCGCTGTCCTGCACGCCAAAGCGTTCCAGCAGGATGCTTTGCGCTGCAACCGGCTTGATCATCGACAGGGTGACCGAAACCACCTGGCTGCGATCGATTTCACCCGCACTGCCGGCCAGCATCACGCGCTGACCGTCCACGGTGATCGGCATCGGCGGCCCGGCCTTCATGCCCTGGCTCAAGGGCGAGTTGGCTTGCAGCGGCACCAGCAGGGTTTGCGCAGGCCCCGCAGGCAAATCAATACGGCTGACCAGAGTCTTGCCGTCGCTGCTCTGCACCTTGACGTACAACGTCAGCGCCCAGTCCATCGCGCTCTGGATACGCAGGCTCATGGCACTCGATTGCGACCAGTCCCACACGCCGTTCTGCGGGCTGAGCACCAGGCTCGGTTCCGCCGCCGGGTTGAAGGTGATGCGGCGCAGCACCTCGCCCTCCGGGGTCTGTTCGGCATTGTATTGCGGCAGGCTGGCGTCCTGGGTCGCCACCTTGACCACGTCGGCCGGCCGGACAAAGTTGAACAGCGTCTGTTGCCCGGCTGGCGCGGCCAGCAATGGCGCAGCGAACAACAGGGCAAAAAGAGCAGGCAGCGTGCGAATCATACGAACAAGGTTCTCCCAATTCGGCCGGTGAATGGCCTGATGACATACATGAGATAGACCACGAAGTGGGCGAAATCGCCCACTGTGGATTAAGAAATTTCGCGCCGGAAAGGCGGCAGGGCATTCAGGATAGCCTTGCCATAGCGCTGGGTGACCAGGCGGCGGTCGAGCAAGGTGATGGTGCCCCGGTCCTCTTCGGTACGCAGCAAGCGACCACAGGCCTGGACCAGTTTCAACGAGGCATCCGGCACCGAGATTTCCATGAACGGATTGCCTCCGCGGGCTTCGATCCATTCGGCCAGTGCGGCCTCGACCGGATCGTCCGGCACCGAGAACGGGATTTTGGCGATCACCACGTGTTCGCAGTAAGCCCCGGGCAAGTCGACACCTTCGGCGAAACTCGCCAGGCCGAACAGCACACTGGAGTCCCCACCATCGACCCGCGCCTTGTGCTTGTTCAGGGTTTCCTGTTTCGACAGGTTGCCCTGGATAAACACCTGCTTGCGCCAGTCGCGGTCAAGGCCGTCGAACACGTCCTGCATCTGTTTGCGTGACGAGAACAGCACCAGCGTGCCTTTGGAACCCTCCACCAGCGACGGCAGGTCACGAATGATTGCCGCGGTATGGGCCGGCGCATCCCGTGGGTCGGCCTTGAGGTCCGGCACCCGCAACACGCCAGCATCGGCATGATGGAACGGGCTGGGCACCACGGCAGTGACGGCTTTTTTCGGCAGGCCGGCACGCATGCGGAACCGGTCGAAGGTCCCGAGGGCAGTCAGGGTGGCCGAGGTCACCAAGGCGCCATAGGCCACGTTCCACAGGTTTCGCCGGAGCATTTCCGCCGCAAGGATCGGGCTCGCGTTGACTTCGATATCGAACAACGCACCACTCTCCGACAGCGTCAGCCAGCGGGCCATGGGCGGATTGTCTTCCGGGTCTTCGACGGTGAAGGCGGTCCACAACTCCCAGTTGCCCTGGGCACGGGACAGCAGGCTGCCAAACAGCGGATACCACTCCTCGGCCTGGTTGCTGGCGATGCCAATATTGACCTCGCCGTCCATGCCTTCCTTGAGCAGGTCGGTCAGGCGAGTGAATAAATCGGTCAGGCGCGAAAAACCCTTCTTCAACTCGACGCCCATCTCGCGCATATGCTCGGGGATCAGCCCGCCAACGAAGCGATGGCGTGGCCGTTCGCGGCCTTCAACGTCTTCGCCGGGCTTGAAGTCCGCCACCTGCTCGCAGGCGCTGAACATGAACTGTTGCTGGGTCTTGATCTCCCGCGCCAGCTCCGGCACCTGTTCGATCAGCTTGCCCAGGTCGCCCGGCAACGGATGCTGGGCCAGCAGCTTGGTGAGGTTCTTGGCGGTGGTTTCCAGCCAATCGGCAGTGGAACGCAGGCGGGTGTAGTGGGCGAAGTGGCCGATGGCTTTGTCCGGCAAGTGGTGGCCTTCGTCGAACACGTACAGCGTGTCGCGCGGGTCAGGCAGCACCGCGCCGCCACCCAGGGCCAGGTCGGCGAGGACCATATCGTGGTTGGTGACAATCACGTCAACCTTGCCCATGCCTTCGCGGGCCTTGTAGAAGGCGCACTGGCCGAAGTTGGGGCAATGACGGTTGGTGCACTGGCTATGATCGGTGGTCAGGCGCGCCCAGTCGGCGTCTTCCAGGGCATTGGGCCAGCTGTCGCGGTCGCCATCCCATTTATTGCCGGCCAGTTTCTCGATCATGCTGGTAAACAGCTTCTGGCTGGCCTCATCGACTTCGATCTTGAAGCCTTCTTCTTCGAACAGCGAGGCCGTGGCGGTTTGCGCATGGCCTTCCTGCAGCAACACATCCAGCTTGGACAGGCACATATAGCGGCCACGGCCCTTGGCCAGGGCGAAGGTAAAGCTCAGGCCGCTGTTGCGCATCAGGTCCGGCAAGTCTTTGTAGACGATCTGCTCTTGCAGGGCCACGGTGGCGGTGGCAATCACCAGGCGCTTGCCGGCGGCCTTGGCGGTGGGAATCGCCGCCAGGCTGTAGGCCACGGTCTTGCCGGTACCGGTACCGGCCTCGACGGCCACGACCGCGGGGTCGCCGCTGCGCCGGCCTTCGTCGTCGGTGTCGATATCCCCGAGGACCTTGGCCACTTCGGCGATCATCAGGCGCTGGCCGTAGCGCGGTTTCAAGCTCTTGGCTTCGAGAAAACGCGAGTAGGCGCCCTGGATCGTGGTTTTGAGTTCAGTGCTGATCATGGATAGTCGGGCGCAAAAAACGCTGGATAAATTTTCAGTGGTTCGGATCGGCCGCTATCATACCCCGCTAATTAATCCCGCGCAGAACGGAGTACCTCAATGACCGTCTTTAGCCTTGCCTACACCCTGCATGTATTGGCCGCCCTGGTATGGGTCGGTGGTATGTTTTTCGCCTGGATGATCCTGCGCCCGGCCGCTGTGGCGGCGCTTGAGGGGCCGGCGCGGTTGAAACTGTGGACGAATGTGTTTCCGCGTTTTTTCGTGTGGGTCTGGGTGGCGGTGCTGATCTTGCCGATCAGTGGCGTCGGCCTATTGCAACTGCGCTTCAGCGGGTTTGAAACCGCACCGCGTTATGTGCAGGTGATGATGGGGTTGTATGTGGTGATGACGGCGCTGTTTATCCGGATCCAGGCGTTGCAACTGCCTGAACTGCGCACGGCTGTGGCAGCCGAGGACTGGGCGACGGGCGCGCAGGTGCTGGGAAGAATCCGAAAGTTGGTAGGGATCAATCTGATTGTCGGGTTGGTGGTGGTGGCGATTGCCTCGGCTCGGCCGATGTTCTAAGGGTGTTCTTCAGGGCCTCATCGCGGGCAAGCCCGCTCCCACATTGGAATGCGATCAGCTTGTCCGCGATGGGGCCAGTGCCGATAGCTCAAAGCCGCTGGATAGTCACTGAACCAGCAGGCCCCGCCGGCCCAGCCTGCCCTTCCAACCCCGGCCGGCCCTTCTCGCCCCCATCGGCGCGGTACACCAGGCAGCCCTTGGACTGCCCGCCCTTGCCCGGCTTGCCGGCAACACCTGGCAAGCCGCCAGCACCGCCATCAACCCAGACTTTGATCTGCTCGCGCGGATAATCCTGCGGCAACTCGATGCGCACTGCCGCACCCGCAGCGCCTGGCAGCCCGTCGCCGCCGTTGTCACCATTGGCACCACGCCCGGCCGAACCCCAGGTGCAACCCGGGTCTTCGCCATTGGCGCCATCCAGGCCGGCATAGCCTTGGGCACCCGTGCCCCCACGGGCATCGACCGACAGTTCATCCGCGCTCAACTGGGCGATCCGCAAGGTCAGGTCACGCCCCGGTTTGGCCGGTTTTTCATGGGTGCCGGGTGCGCCACGGGAAGTGATCTGGCTGCCATGCTCCAACTGCGCATGCCGCACCTGCAATTGCAGGGCCGAGGCGCTGGGCACGATGGCAATCCGTGCCTCTCGCCCCAGATGCAGTTCGTCGACAGTGACCTGTGTGATATTCGCCGGAATCAACAAGGTGCCGTAGTCGGCCACTTCCAGGCGCTCCAACTGCAGCACGCTGGTGCTGTTGGGCAGGCGCAGCAACGAGTGAGTCTCGACACTGACGCTTTCGGCCAGGGCAATGGGGCTGACCAGCAGGGCCAGGAGAAAAACCTTACGCATGATTGGCATCCTTGTTGTCTTGATCATCAACAGCCGTAGGCGCAGGCAGGCTCTTTATATGGAACATCCCCAGCAACAGGATCAGCAGGCGGTCACGCCAGGGGTGGGCACGATGTTTGACGCTGGCGTTGAATAACACCAACTCCAGCAGATGGGTCAGCAACAGCAGGCTGCCGACGAGGTTGACCAACAGATGAAATGGATTGGTCAGTGGTTTGAACAGATTGACCAATACAACCGCCCAGAACAGCAACGCCAGCAACTTCCCCACTCGCAAAAACAGCTTCATGCCCCATGCCCCCTTGCTCATTATTCTTTGGGCGCACAGTAACGAGTTCTACAGGCGATTTGCCAGTGAAGGATTAAAAAACTTGAGAAACGTACAACTTGGCGTCCTGATCGCCGAGATTTGTCGGAATCAGCTGTCAGAAATGCCCTTGGAGCCACCCAAGGGCATATCGCAAATGCCCTAGCGGTTGATCTGGATTTCCACGCGGCGGTTCAGGGCTCGCCCGTCAGCGGTTTTATTGTCGGCCACCGGATGGCTCTCACCGGCCCCGGTCACGGACACAAAGTTGCTACGGGGCACGCCGGAGTGGACCAGGTACTCGGTCACCGAATGTGCGCGCTTCTGCGAGAGTTTCTGGTTGTAGGCGTCTTTACCGACGCTGTCGGTATGCCCACTGACCCGCAGTTGCGCACTCGGTGCTTCCTGTTTGAGGCGCGTGGCAATCGTGTCGAGCTTGGTTTTATCGGCCGCCGTGAGCCTGGCCGAATCGAACTCGAAGTGCACGTCACGGATCACGATGGTCTCTTCCTTGACCACCACTACCTCTTCCACGACGACCACCTCAGGTTCCGGCGGGCAGCCATTGGCATCGACCTGCACGCCTTGGGGGGTGCCTGGGCACTTGTCACGGCTGTCCGGTACGCCATCGCCGTCCTCGTCACCGTCGCCATGCACCCAGCAATAGGCGCCGGCCATCCCGCCAATCAGCAACGCGCCGCCGCCGGCCCATGACGAGCTTTCGGTAGCGCCAAGCGCGGCACCGGTGACGCCGCCGAGGGCTGCACAGGTGGGCCAGTCGGTTTTTTGCAAGCCTGCGCAACCTGTCAATACTCCGGTTAGCAGAACCAAGGGTAGAGCTGTCCGCATGATGCTCATTTGATTTCTCCTGAGGGGATCGGCCGCAAGCCGATGGGTGGAGTAAAGACCGCTCTTTTCATCTGCGCCAGCCCGTAAAAGCCCGTATTCATTGGCCCAGGCTGCTTTTACCGAGCAACAAGCCATCACCCGCTCTAGGCCCGCACGCTCAAGCAGGCTAGTCTTCACGGTTCTGATGTGAGGATCTTCGATGACCGCCGGCAATTCTTCCCGTACGCCGCAGCAAGCACTGGCTGCCCTGCTTGATCGACAAGCCCCCAAACGCCTGCTGGTGTTGGGTGCCGGCCACTTCCCGGCGCTGGATGCGTTCAAGCAGGCACACCCTGATACGGTCGTCTGCGTCGCAGGGCCAGGACCATTGCCTGGCGAACTGGCCGCCCAGCGATTTGACCTGGCCCTGGTGGTCGACTGCCTGGAGCACCTGTCAAAACGTGCAGGGCTGGAGTTGCTCGGCGGGGTACGCAACCTGAACGCGAGCCGCATCGCCGTCCTCGCCGACCTGGCTGCCTGCGGCTGGAAGGACACCGACTTTTTCTCCCTGGCCCTACAGACCAGCGAGCACTTTTGCCGCGACAATCAGGTACTGACGCTGTTTACCTACGATCTGCTTGAATACAAACAAGTACCGGATTGGCTGAACGCTCGGTTCTGGGCCAACCCGGAAAATTTCGGAAAGTATTGGTGGTAACCATGAGTACATCCATTTGCCCTTGCGGCAGCGGCAACCTGTTGGACGCCTGCTGCGGCCATTACCACACCGGCCACCCCGCGCCCTGCGCCACCGCGTTGATGCGCTCGCGCTACAGCGCCTATGTGCTGGGGCTGGTGGATTATCTGGTGGCGACCACGCTACCGGCGCAACAGAGCGGCCTGGACCGTGACGCCATCGGTGCCTGGAGCGCCCAAAGCACCTGGCTGGGCCTGGAAGTGGAAAGTTCCGAGGTGTTTGGCGGGCAGCCTGAACACGCCTTCGTCACCTTTACCGCGCGTTGGCATGACAGCACCGGAGAACACAGCCACCGGGAACAGTCATCCTTCGTACAGAACGATGGGCGCTGGTACTTCATTGATCCCACGGTACAAGTGAAGGCCAGTCGCAATGATGCCTGCCTGTGCGGCAGCGGGCAGAAGTTCAAGAAGTGTTGTTACAATTACCTACCATAGAGTTTCGGGTAGGTTGCGTCATGGGTAAGGTCTTCAGCTACATCCGCTTCAGCAGCGAACGCCAGTCAGCAGGCGACAGTTACGCAAGGCAGGTGAAAGCTGCGAAGAAGTTTTGCGATGAGTACGAGCTTGAGCTGGCCGATCCTCGTGAATACCTATTCTTTGATGCAGGCCGTTCGGCATTCAAGGGTAAGCACCTCGACGATACTGGCGAGTTGGCTAGATTCCTGAGCTTCGTTGAAGACGGGACAATCCCACCGGGCAGCTATTTGGTAGTGGAATCTCTAGACCGTCTTTCACGTGAAAAGGTGAGGGACGCCCTGCCCCGCTTCCTTGATCTTCTGGCGAAAGGGATCAACGTTTACACCAGCACTGACCGCCGCCTGTACACCAAGGACTACAACGAGATTGATCTAATCATCTCGATTATCTCGATGTCCCGTGCCCATGAAGAGTCAGCACTGAAAGGAGGTCGGGTATCTTCAGCGTGGCGCAATAAACAGAAGGAAGCCCGCGAGACTGGCAAGCCCCTCGGGAAGCTTCGCCCACTCTGGCTAGACGTAACGCCAGATGGTTACGTGCTGAATCCTGCCAACGTCGCCGTAGTACGCCGCATCTTCGACCTTTCCACCAAGGGCCACGGCTCACGCATCATTGCAGCAACATTGAATCAAGAAGGTGTTGCCTCGTTCAGTGCTGGCAGGAAGAACTTCAGCGGCCTTTGGGGTTTCAGCACCGTGCGTCACATCCTCGGTAGTCGCGCAGTTTTGGGCGAATATCAGCCTCACATCTTCATAGACGGCAAGAGAACTCCAGACGGTGAGCCGATTAAGGGCTACTTCCCTGCCGTGCTGACTGAGGATGAGTTCTACCTAGCCCATGCAGCTAGATCGTCCCGCAAAACCCACACCATCACCAAGACCACCACCAACTTCAACGTACTAGCTGGCATTCTGTACTGCTACAAATGCGGAGCGCTCATCCACCTCCAAGGGCAGCGTGGCCGGAAGTATTACAAATGCTCCAAGACTACCAAGGGCATGTGTGACGCAGGGATCATCAGCGCCCCACGCACTGAAGCAGTATTCAAAGAGATTTTAACAAAGGTCGATAGCCTGTCGTTGGTGCAAGACAGCTCAGGCAGTTTGCAAAAATCACTTCAGATTCTTGAAGGCAGGATTGCAGAACTCAAGAGCAAACAGTTGGAAGCAGAAGCTTCGCACGCTGAGTTTCCGTCTCGTATCACTGCAAGACTCCTTCACGAGCTGGAAGCCAACATTGGAACGCTAGAAGCTGAACGCACAACCCTGACCGAGCAACTGACAGCGGACAAGGTGATGAGCAAGGAGAATTTCTTTGAGAAACTGGACCTAGTGTCGTTCGAAGGTCGTGTGGCTGCCAACAACCTCATCAAGAGATTGGGTCTTCACATCTTCGCAAGCAAGCACGGCAGGACGGATGAGACGTATTGGGTGAGCAAGAGCAACGCCGTCCCCACCCCGTTCAGTGAAGAAGCGGTAAACCTCCTGTTCTACCTGATGCACAAGGGCAGCAACATCCGTTTTGAAGCAATGTATGACGAGTATGTTGACCTTCAGGTGATCCAAGGTGAGCTGACAGAGGTAGGAGCGATCCTTGCGAAAACTGAATCTTGGGATGAGTTGCCACCTGAACTGCTCGCAGAATTGAAAGCGCGTGATGATCAGCGGAAACCCTATACATTCATCCAATCGGATTTCCTCAACAAACCGCCCCTCGTACGTGTTTTCTGACCAAATCGTACGAGTGCCTACTTCTCAACCAGTACTACTTCCATAGCCCAGCCCTATTGAGCCTTAAATATAAATTAGTTTAAATTAGTTGACTATTTGGCAACTTTAGGGATTGACAGATCACCATCCCATGGTACAATAACCCAAGAGCACAAGATAAACTTCTCTACTCTTCTAATTCTCCAGATTGGGACTTCGCTCCTAATCTTCGCCGGTTATCCTTTCCCGGCCCCCCTTAAAGATTTCCATTGCGTTTCCTCGACGCAACAGCTAACTCTCTCTCTTGGGTTTGAGGGAGTTCATATTCTTTGTTGGTGAATGGCGATACCAACAACCTAATCCCCTACTGCCTGCCTACAGGTGCGACCAATCTAGTTCTGGGTTGGGCCGCAATAGGCAACTTATTGTTGTGAAAATCGTGGGAAGACGAGAAAGAATCGGGCCATAAAATGGCCCATTTTTTCGTCTCGCATAAAGAAAACACCACCACCAAAACTAACAATTCAATAATTATGGAGGCCAGCCCATGCGACCTGTTACCCGAAACTGTGAGTGTTGCGGCACTCCATTCGTTGCACTAACCGCGAAAGGACGCTCTTGCTCAAGACGTTGCCAGCGCGCTCTCACAAGAAAGAAAAAGAAGGAGGCAACGAACAATGCCAATGAAGACTGAAATTTGCAACTACTGCCTACGCAGCTATACAGCCCGAACTTGCAGAAGTCAGTATTGCTGTGAATCTTGTCGGAAAGCAGCCGCAAGACTGCGACAACGCCAGCAACACAACCCAGCAACACAACCACCACAACACTACTAAAAGGAAACTTCCCATGGTTCATATAGAAAACCTCACAATCAATATCAACTTCCAAACCCCCACCCCCATCGTGATTGGTAAGAGCAGCGAACAACAGTCGGCAGAGTACAGAGAGCGCATTCAGCTTGAAGAAGATACAAAAGCCGGCGCTATCAACCGAATGGTTTACCGTCAGCGCTTAGCAGACTGGGCACGTAGTCGTTTTGGTGATGATGTTGCAAATACGATCTTAGGTGGAGGCTATGCAAAATGCTGATGATTCCAGCCTATGCAACATTTGCCCTGTGCATCGCAAGCGCAATGCTTGCCTCTGGAATTACGGGCCACATTCTTCTTTCCAAACCAACAACCCACACAAACCAATAGGAGTTTTACAGATGAAAATAGAACAACGCAAAGCAAACAAAACAGAAATGGCCGCTTATGTTGCACAAGCAATTGAGCAAGCCCGTGTAGGACTGCCAGCTTACGAAGGAAGTCTTAGCCCAACAGGAAGTACAGTTTTCTATAGTCGCTCTATGGCTGGAGCCTTTGAGAGGTATGCGGACCTGAAAGCACAGGGTTGGACTTTGATGCACGAAATTCAAATCCTGACCACAGGTACATTTGACTTCGTTGCTAAGAAGCCTGAAGCAATTTTCCAACTTGATATTCCACAGATCAGTGCAAGAGCTGAAGCCGCATACCAGCGTGAAATCGAACAACACAACGCAGCGGTAAAACGTCAAGAGCAGCGAGAAGCTGAAGTTATCGCTGAGTTTGAACGAAGAGAGGCAGCACGTAGAGCCCAACTTCTGGAGGAAGTGCGAGCCGATATCGAACGCCAAACAAACCCACGCTTCAAACGCGCCAATGAAAATGGATTCCAATACCGCTAATCAATCTCGGGGCATTACGCCCCAACAACTTCCCACAACCCAGTACACACCACCTACTTTCTCAGGAGCCACAACCGTGCAAGAAATTCATCTCAAGCAACAACAATCCCAACTACTAGCTTTCATTTTTGCCATCTGCTCTAACAACCCAGACGAGAGACTTGTCGGTGAACTCGGAGCCTTTCAACTCATGAAGGAATTTGATGAGTATACGCTCAACCTAGCAGTTGATTTTTATTCAGCTCTCAAAATCAAAACTGAAGCGTACACACAAGGAGCCCATTAATGGCAACATTCAGAAGACAAGCACCACACCACTTGGCCGCTCTCTTTGAAACTGGAAAACAGTTTAGCGTCTATATGGCTGGCCCCGGCGTTAATGTATTGAAGTTCACTCGCTTCCTTCCACGCTTTCTAAAGCAACGAATGGGCATCCGCCCTAAGTACCACATCTTTTGGTTTGCCACATCACATGGCTTGTGCGTTGCTATCTCTTCCACAATGGCAGTGCGCCGCCTCATTGATGACTTCTATAAGGAAGCGGCGAAGCTCAAGTATCTTGAAGGGGCACACCAACTGTACTTGGGTGGCAACAAGACGAAACTAACCACGACGCTCGCAGCTTTGATGCTCCAATATCAATCGCAGAAAGGTATTCGTACATTGGGCGGTAGTGTAGTGAGCCCTACAGCACATCAGGCAGCATCTCGAATGCTAGCAGCAAGGTAATCCACAATGAGTATCCAAGCGGAAATCGCACGGCTGACGGGCAGGCTAGTATTTGAAGTTAATACCGCCCCACTACAACGCTTCCAAGCCTTGATGAATCGCAGCACACAAACCATGGCAAAGTTTGGCGAAGAATACAACAAGCTTGCTGCCGCGATGAACAAAACTTTGAAGTTGAAGGTTGACACAACTGCTCTCGACAGAGCCAAAGGCAAACTCAACAACGCCTTGAATCGAGAGCTACGCAGTGAAGTTGCTTTGGCCAACCAGAAACGGTTGACGTTCGCGGCTGAACTATCTCAGCAGAAATTGAGTTACACCGGCACGAAAGAACAACAACGTCTTGTATCCAGCCTTGTGCGAAGCCAGCAACAAGGTGCTGTAGTTGCCGCCAAAGCCCATGCACAGCAGTTGAAGACCAACGGCACCACAAAGCAACAGCTCGCCTCACAGGACGCCCTGAAAGCATCCCTGATCAAAACCGCCCGCCTAGAAGCAATTGTTGCCAAAACTCGTGCAACCACACTAAGAGCTGATGCCAATCATTTGATGGCAATGAGTAAGACCCAACGCATTCAGGAGCAGATCAACCGGGCAGCAGGCCAAGCCCATAGAGCTAACATCAAGCACCACGCTCAGATGGCAAGCATGAAACAAGCGGCAGCGGCCAAAGCAGCGACCCAAGCCCAGAAAGATCAGAGATTCCAGTGGGCACAGCAACGCCAGCAACATTGGCAGGCTAACAAAACCTCCCCAAGCAACTCAGGGGGGCTTGGCCTTGGCGGTATGGGTGGCCTACTCGCTCTTGGTGGTATCGGTGCAGCTATCGCTGGCCTGACTCGCGCTGTCGGCTTGATTGGTGAGCGCGTACAAGCTCGCCAAGATGCCACCAGCGAAGCGGAGCAGTACAACAATCTGTTTTCTCAGATGGGGAAAGGGAATCAGCAGAACGTCGACAAACTGCGCAAAGGTTACGAGAAAATCTCCATGGATAATGGAGCGGTTGTCTCTCTCGATGACGCCAAAATGTTCCGTACATATGCCATCTCAGAAATGCAGCGGGGCAAGAACGCAGATCAGGTACTGAAGCAGTATGAAGTGCAGCAGCAGGCGTACCGTATCGCCGGGCTCACACCTGAAGAGGCGAAGCGTTCCAACATCCAGCAGCAACAAATCCGTGGTAAAGGATACGGCGATACAGAAGACCTCAACACTCTGACCGAAGCCAACCCGCTACTACGTCCTTACATCCTGAAAGCTTGGGGCGAGGCCAACAAGTTCAAAGACATGAACGATCCCAAGAAGCTGGAAGCGGCGTTCATGAAGGCTCTGCCCAAACGCGGCCTCACTCGCGATGTGCTAGATCGCAGTCAACAGATGTTGGTAGCCGACAACCAACCCGCACTCACCAAGCAGCAGCAGAGCATTCAGGCAAACCAGAACCGGAACGACTCTCAAGCTTATCTGACGGCCAACAACCTCAACAGTCAGGCTGAACTTGTGACAGCGGTTAACGACAACATCAAAGCTCACAAGGAGCTGGCTGAAGCCATGCAACCAGTGAAAGCCGCGATGCGGGACTTCGATACAGCACTCACCAAGCTGACGGCTGGGGCTATTCGTGAGTTCCTAGGCAAGAACGCTGACGGCTCCGAGAAAACCTCAGAGCAACGCGCCCAGCAACTTGGTACGGCTGGCGGTGCTGACGGAATCATCACCCTCCCCAACGAAAACGCCACTCCACGCACCGAGCAACAGAACCTAGACGCACAAGCGGCTGACCCAATCAATAAACTGTGGAATTGGCTAGGCGTTGGTAAGGATGCAAAAGTGGCAGCGGATGAAAATCGGG